>JAVROG010000053.1:0-4713 GCA_032162865.1 Mycobacterium sp.
CCATGCGCGGCAACTTAATAAGGAGCAAGCCATGACGCTGGTCAACAACAACCGAGTCGACGTGCCGGTCACGATCGACGAATCGCTGTGTATCGACGGCTGTACGCTCTGCGTCGAGATCTGTCCCCTGGACGCGCTGGCCATCAACCCCGACACCGGCAAGGCGTTCATGCACGTCGACGAATGCTGGTACTGCGGACCCTGCGCCGCCCGCTGCCCGACCGGTGCGGTCACGGTCAATATGCCGTATCTACTTCGCTGAAATAACTTACAGCCCAGGATCTTCATGAAACGACACGCCTTTCGGCTGATGTCGGTCGCGATCGCGATCATCGCGGTCGTGTCCGGTTGCTCGCTGGAATCATTATCGGCGTCCTCCGGTGTGGTCAACGTCGTCATCGGCTACCAGTCCAAGACCATCAACACCGTGACCGCCGGAACGTTGCTGCGCGCCCAGAGCTACCTCGAGCACCGGCTCGCCGACATCACGACCCGCACCGGCACCAAATACGCGGTCCGGTGGCAGGATTACGACACGGGTGCCCCGATCACCGCGCAGATGCTTGCCGAGAAGATCGACATCGGCTCGATGGGCGATTACCCGATGCTGATCAACGGCTCCAAGACACAGGCCAACCCGCTGGCGAAAACGGAAATCGTATCGATCACCGGGTACAACCCCAAGGGCGCGCTCAACATGGTTGTGGTGGCACCCGGTTCGTCGGCCACGACGTTGCGTGACTTGGCCGGCTCAAAGGTTTCGGCGAGCGTGGGCTCGGCAGGTCACGGGACGTTGATGCGGGCGCTGGACAGGGCCGGGATCAAAGGCGTCGAGGTGCTCAACCAGCAGCCGCAGGTGGGCGCTTCCGCACTGGAATCCGGTCAGGTGCAGGGCCTTTCGCAGTTCGTCGCCTGGCCGGGGCTGCTCGTGTTCCAGGGCAAGGCCAAACTGCTGTACGACGGTGCCGAGCTGAACCTGCCCACCCTGCACGGTGTGGTGGTGCGGCGCTCATACGCGACGTCTCATCCCGAGGTGCTGGCGGCGTTCCTGCAGGCGCAACTGGACGCCACCGATTTCCTCAACCAAAAGCCGCTGGAGGCGGCCCGTATCGTCGCCCAAGCAAGCGGGCTGCCGCAGGAAGTGGTGTACCTCTACAACGGCCCCGGCGGTACGTCATTCGATACCACGCTCAAACCGTCACTGGTTGACGCGCTGAAAAACGATGTGCCGTACCTGAAGTCGATCGGCGACTTCGCCGACCTCGACGTCGGCGGTTTCGTCCAGGACGCGCCGTTGCGCGCCGTGTTCGGCGCTCGCGGACTGAACTATGACGCGGTCCGGGCCGCCACCGCCAACCCGTCCGTGCTCAGCGGGGACCCGACACTGGCCAGCGAACTGTGGCTGGACGGATCCGATCTGACTCAAACAGTCGCCAATCCGACCAGTCTGCTTCGGGCGGTAAGGGACGCGACCGCCCACGGTGCCAAAGTCCGCGCCGCCTATATTCCGGATGCCGAGCTGGGCACCCGATGGTTCGCCGACAAGGCGGTCTGGGTGCAAGACGGACAGAACTACCTGCCGTTCGGCACCCCGGCCGGCGCGCATCGTTATCTCGCCGCCCACCCTGGCGGTGCCATCGTGAATTACCAACAGGCACTCGGAGGTTCGGTATGACTGCTTTTCTGACCGGCGACCCGGCAGCCCCGGTCGCCGGCCATGTCATCGACGCGGTGCCGGCGACCGGTGCGCCACGACGAGCCACCTCGCCGTGGCAGTGGCGACTGCTGCGGCTCGCATCGGTTGCCGGCGCAATCGGACTGTGGCAGCTGCTCACCGCCGGCAAGGTGCGGCTATTGCTGCGATTCGACACGCTGCCCACCGTCACCGAGATCGTCCACGCGTTGCAGCGCCGGCTCGGAACCTACGAGTACTGGCTTGACCTGGCGCAGTCATTGCTCCGTATTCTCACCGGCTTTGGGCTGGCCGCCGTGATCGGCGTCGCGACGGGCGTGCTGCTGGGCCGCTCCCGGTTGTTCGCCAACACCTTCGGTCCGCTGACCGAGCTGGCCAGGCCCATCCCGGCGATCGCGATCGTTCCGGTGGCAATCCTGCTGTTCCCGACCGACGAGTCCGGCATCGTGTTCATCACGTTCCTCGCGGCTTACTTCCCGATCATGGTCAGTACCCGGCATGCGGTTCGGGCGCTGCCCACGCTGTGGGAAGACTCGGTGCGCACCCTCGGCGGCGGCCGGTGGGACGTGCTGCGTCAGGTGGTTTTGCCGGGCATCCTGCCCGGAGTGTTCGGCGGCCTGTCGGTCGGCATGGGGGTGGCGTGGATCTGCGTGATCTCCGCGGAGATGATCTCCGGACGGCTCGGGATCGGCTACCGCACCTGGCAGGACTACACCGTGCTGGCCTATCCCCAGGTGTTCGTCGGCATCATCACCATCGGCATGCTCGGCTTTGCGACAGCCGCGGCCGTCGAACTCGTGGGCCGGCGGGTGACCGGCTGGCTGCCGCGCGCACAGGAGGAACAACGATGACCCTGGGAATGAGTCTCGAACTGGATCGAATTCGCTTGTCCTACACCGGAGAGCCGGTGATCGACGGGCTGAGCCTGGCAGTGCGCCCCGGGGAGATTCTGGTGCTCACCGGACCCTCGGGCTGCGGCAAGTCGACCGTGTTGCGCGCCCTGGCGGGACTGCTGCGGCCCGACGACGGCCGGGTCGTGGCCGACGGCGCCGACGTGACCACCACCTCGGGCGACCGGGGCATGGTGTTCCAGGACAACGCGCTGCTGCCCTGGCGAACCGTGCGGTCCAACATCGAGTTGGCGCTGCGGTTGCGTGGCGTATCGCGTGCCGGCCGGCGCACGGAAGCCGACCGCTGGATTGCCGAGCTCGGTCTCACCGGTTTCGGTGAGTACCTGCCCAAGAGCCTGTCCGGCGGTATGCGTCAGCGTGTGCAGTTGGCCCGCGGCCTGGCCGGGGCACCGCGCGCGGTGATGATGGACGAGCCATTCGGTGCGCTGGACACCCAGACCCGTACGGCCATGCAGCGGTTGCTGATCGACACCTGGAGCGCGCACCCGACGACGGTCGTCTTCGTCACTCACGACGTCGACGAGGCGCTGTTGCTGGGCGACCGCATCGCCGTACTGGGCAAGGCCGGCCGGCCGCTGCGCGCTCTGATCGATGTGCCGGAGCCGCGCGGTGATCAGCAGCGCACCGCGATTCGTGCCGAAGTTATTGCAGCACTGGACCATTCGGCGGTAGCGGCATGATGCAAATTCCAGATGTAACGCCGGCGCGGCTGGACTGTGACGTGCTGGTCATCGGCGGTGGCACCGCGGGAACCATGGCGGCGCTGTCCGCCGCCGAACACGGCGCGCAGGTGCTGTTGTTGGAGAAGGCGCACGTGCGGCACTCCGGGGCGCTGGCTATGGGCATGGACGGCGTCAACAACGCCGTCATCCCGGGCAAGGCCGAACCCGAGGACTACGTCGCGGAGATCACCCGCGCCAACGACGGAATCGTCAACCAGCGCACCATTTACCAGACGGCCAGTCGCGGGTTCGCGATGGTGCAGCGGCTGGAGCGCTACGGGGTGAAGTTCGAGAAGGACGAGCACGGGGAGTACGCGGTACGCCGGGTACACCGCTCGGGTTCCTACGTGTTGCCCATGCCGGAGGGCAAGGACGTCAAGAAGGCGCTGTACCGGGTGCTGCGGCAACGGTCGATGCGGGAGAAGATCCAGATCGAGAACCGCCTGATGCCGGTGCGGGTGCTGGTGGACGCCGAAAGGGGAGGCCGGGCGGTCGGCGCCGCCGCATTGAACACGCGCACCGGCGAATTCGTCGCCATCGGCGCCAAGGCGGTGATTCTGGCGACAGGGGCGTGCGGCCGGCTCGGGCTGCCCGCATCGGGTTACCTCTACGGCACCTACGAGAACCCGACCAACGCCGGCGACGGGTACGCGATGGCCTACCACGCCGGCGCCGAGCTGTCGGGCATCGAATGCTTTCAGGTCAATCCGCTGATCAAGGATTACAACGGTCCGGCCTGTGCTTATGTGGCGAATCCGTTTGGCGGCTACCAGGTCAATTCGCACGGCGAGCGGTTCGTCGACTCCGACTACTGGTCGGGGCAGATGATGTCCGAAGTCAAAAGCGAGATCGACTCCGCACGCGGACCGATCTATCTCAAGGTTTCCCACCTGCCCGATGAGACGCTGACCGCGCTGGAAAACATCCTGCACACCACCGAACGGCCCACCCGCGGCACGTTCCACGCCAACCGCGGCCATGATTACCGCACCCACGACATCGAGATGCACATCTCCGAAATCGGGCTGTGCAGTGGACATTCCGCTTCCGGGGTTTGGGTCGACGAGCATGCCCGAACGACGGTGCCCGGACTGTATGCCGCTGGTGATCTGGCATGTGTCCCGCACAATTACATGATCGGGGCATTCGTATTCGGCGACCTCGCCGGCACTCACGCCGCCTCGGTACGTCCGGAAGTGACTGCACCAGAGCAACTCCCGGACGATCAACTGCGTGCTGCGCACGAGCTGATCTACCGTCCGCTGCAGCACCCGGACGGTCCGCCGCAGCCGCAGGTCGAATACAAGCTGCGACGGTTCGTCAACGACTATGTGGCGCCACCGAAGACGGCGGCCAAACTGTCGATTGCGGTGCGCACCTTCGACCG
>JAVROG010000054.1:0-4415 GCA_032162865.1 Mycobacterium sp.
CTGGCGAAGACGGTCCCAGGGTCCATGCTGTGCGCATCCAGAGCCGCTGGGCCAGAACCAGATTCGTGGTCGGCCTCGAAAACGTGCAGAGCGCCGGGATTGCCGCGGTTGGGTACCGCGTCCACCAAGACCAGCGTGTCCCATTCCTCGAGTAGGTCGTAGGCCAGGTGCATGCCGCGGATGCCGTAGTCGATGACCCGCACGTCCGGATCTTCCGGCGGTATCTCGGCATGCCGGATCACCTCGGAGCCGAACCCGTCGTCGCCCAGGAAGATGTTGCCGATACCGGCCACCAGGATGCGTGCTGCCATCAAGTCATCCGATGGCGGCTACATGCGGCGGAGCTTGAGATAACGCTTGGC
This sequence comes from Mycobacterium sp., assembly GCA_032162865.1. Classification (GTDB taxonomy): domain Bacteria; phylum Actinomycetota; class Actinomycetes; order Mycobacteriales; family Mycobacteriaceae; genus Mycobacterium. The sequence continues at coordinate 363 of JAVROG010000054.1, forward strand.
ATCGGGCAAAGATGCCACGCCCATCACCACCGCTGCCGCGAGGACCAATCCGAGCAGGGCAATGAAGACCCAACCTAAGATGTCCATGTCGAATTCCTTTCGTTTGTTGAGGTTTGGGCCACTTCGAGTGGCTCGATTTCGTCGGGCGAGAAATAGAGATAGCGGCCGTACCACTCGTGCAGATCGGCGGCCGGGTCGTCTTCCACGACCACCGCGACGTGCTTGTTGCCCTCGACGTCCTCATGAACCGAGGTCACGCGGGCGATCTTGCCGGCCACGAAGATGTCCTGCGCGTCGGCGTTGCGCCTGGGCCGCAACCGGACACGGCTGCCCCGGGAGATTCGCATCCCCTGCACCAGAACCGCGTCGATGTCGGGTTGAACCGCATTGTCCGCCAACGGGTCCCACCAGTCGACGCCTTCCGGAATCTCCGGAACCAGGCCGGCTCCCAGGCCTTCGCGAATTATCGGGGCATGCGGGTCCCGCAGCACGCCATGCAGACGGGCCATCGCCTCGGGCGACATGGCGTCACACTGGTCGATGATCTGAGCGGCTCGCGGATCGGTGGCACGGGCCTGAGCCTTCTCCTCGTCGGTCATCGTCATCACCCGCAGGGTCAGGATTTCGTCGACCTCCGTGCAGTCGAACAACGCCGTGTTGCTCTGCTCGGCGACTTCCGGGTGGTCGTACAGGATGATCGGCGACACCAGCAGGATGTCCTGGGTTCCGGGCGGCCCGGCGAGCACTGGGAAACAACGATGCTGGCTACACCGGGACGCCGCGTCGACCGCCGCGGGTGGCGGTTCGAGCAGCGAAATAAACTCACCATCGACAGCTTCGGCGATGATATGACATCCGATCATCGACCGAGCGATCACCGAGTCCTTGCGGTCCGCCGCAACATCTACGGCAGCGCTGACATTGCTGACCCGTACCGAGACCCGGCGCAGCGCGCCGTCCGCTTCGCTGGACACGACCAGTTCGCCGCGCACCTCCTGCCGTTCCCGGACCAGCCGGCCCCCCTCGAGCACCTCGATGTCCATCCCCGCAGGCACCACTACCGGCAGGGTCCATTGTGCCGGAGCGTCCAGGGCAAGCGGGCCGAAGGGAAGTTCGCATTCGACCGCCTCGTCCCAGGTCGTCCATGAGCCGGACGACGTGGTCAGTTGGTCAACGGATTCGAAGCCGCCGCCGGTGACTTCCCGTTCGGCCCGGCGGTGCTGCAACTGCAGGAATCGCACCACGACGGTGATCGCCCGGGTCGAATCGACCAGGAACTGCGCCGCGAGCGTGTCGTCTTCGCCGAGGCCCGCATCGGCCGCTCCGGGTGGCCCCAGAACGCCGAATTGCCAACGGGACTGGTTCTTGCTCGACGTTCCGCGGTACGGGTAGAGCAGGTAGCCCTCGTAAAGCACCGCGTCGGCGACGGCGCGGGCCCGGTCCCAGCTGGATGACGTGGGAGACATGGAAGACGGGGCTCTCATGGGGAGGCGGCCTCCCGCTGCGACGCCTCGGTCAATAGCGTCGTCACCGCATGATCGAGGTCGAGCATGCCGTTCGCAGACTTGTAACCGGCCAGCGCGGAAACGGTTTCGTGATTCAGTCGCACCCACCCGCTGTTCGGATAGTGCTGGGCGATCAGGTCGCGCCAGACCGTGACCGGCATGTCGTAGCGATCCTCGCAGTCCCAGGACACCTGCTGGACCGAGAAGCCGCGTTCAGATCTGACGAAAATCGTTCCACTGAACAGGAATTGCAGGGGAAGTGTGCCGCCGCGCAGCGCATGGAAGTATTTGGCCGCGGTGACTTCGAAGTCGTAAGTGCACTCCAGCGGAAGTCCCACGGTCTTGTTGCCGGCAAAGCCGGGCACCATCGCGGCGCAGTGCTGCCAGAGAAAGGTGCGTTGGGTGGTCGCCCAGCGGTTACGAGGCCCAAACAGGTCGGTCAGCCCGGCGGCTTCGTCGTCGGAGTAGGAACGCCGCAGCGGCTCGATGCGGACCTGGCATCGCAAGGCGATGGCGTGCACCGGGTCGTCACTGCCGACCGCGATACCGACGCGGGCGGTGAGCACCGGGGTGACGGCGTAGGGTTCGGGCGCCACGTCGAGTACCGAGAACGTCACGTCCAGCGGCTGCTCGCTCATCGCGGCTTCTCCCGGGAGCGTTTGGCAACTTGGGAGAAAAAGCTGTCGATGAAGTCCCGCGCCTGCTGTCCGCCGTCGAAGCCGCGCCACAGCATGCGCAACCGCCCGACGAACTCGTAACAGGCATCGATGGGAACGAGATACGTTTGCGGCTGCGCCGCTTCGGCGACATCGCTGTCCGCACTGTCCGGCACCCGGACCAGCAGCGCCTCCACATCGTCGGCGAGCAGGCCGACTCGCTCGTCGGCGCCACTGATCGCGTTCCAGGCGTCCAGATCGAGCTCGGATTCGGTGGCGCCGGCCGGGCCTGGGTAGAACGCGACGGTACGACCGAGATCGGAGTTTTTGAAGAAGAAGGCCACGCCGACCGGGATCTGCAGCGCCTCCCACGCACGGCGGTCCAGCGCGAACTCCGGGAAGGCCAGATAGCGGTCGGGCACCGCGCGGTAACGCAGTTCAGCGCTTGAGTCAGTGAACAGCAGATAGCAGCCGCGGCACACACACATCAGTTGCCGACCGGCCACGTTCACCACGTGCTGATGCTCGTCGGCGATTGTCTCCGAGCACATCTCGCACCGTTCGCCGACCGGCTCGGGGGGCCGCCGATCGGATCTGATCCGGGACAGCACGTCATAGGGACTGGTCATGCCGGCACCCCCGTCGCCTCGGGGCGCAACGCTACCGACAGAACGCCGTCGCGGGAAAGCAGCGGGAGCGGATCGAGGTGGTATTCGGACTGGCCGTTGCTCCCCACCCCCGCACCGGCATGCACGACGTCGAAATGCGTGCGACAGCGCGGACAGCGCATCAGAAAGTCGGACAACACCGCGCCCGCCAGTGAGTCGTCGCAGACCGGGCAGTGGTCGCGATAGGCGAAGGTGTCGTCGCCAACGCGGCACGCCAGCAGCGCGGTCTCGCCGAGTAGGAAGCCAGCCACCTCACCGGGCTCCAAGCCGGCGAGCTCGGGCACCGGGTGCCAGCTACCGGCGCCAGCCGAGCCATTCGAATGCACATGAGCCATCAGCGATTCGACTGGAATGACGCCGTCGCTCTTGGCCTCGGCCGCTACCACCTGGATCGAGGAGATCTCCGGTGCGGCCGCCCGCACCGCGTCTTCGACGGCCAGCTCCAGTGTCACCGCCGAGGACGGGCAGCTCTTGCAGCTGCCTTTAAAAGCCAGGAGCACGCGAGCACCCTCGGGCCCGTCGGTGATGTCGATCAGATCGACGTCACCACCATGGGAGCCCAGGTACGGTCGCACCTGATCCAGCGCATCGGATACCCGCCGGTGCACGTCGTGCGGATGCAGGCCATGCACTAGGAGCAGGCTGGCCACCAGGTCGTCGGTGGCCAGCCGCTCGGCTAGGCCCTGGTCCGGAACCAACTGCATGATCCGTTCCAGCCCGGCGCCGTAGAGCCCGACCACCTCGCGGACCAACTCCTGGGCGCGTTCGTGCGCGGCCGCCCCACCCGCCCCGCAGGAATCCAGAAGGGTCTGGATTCGATCGCCCGCTGTACGCCACTGCGTGTCGCTGTCGGGGGCCTGCTTGGGTTCCTCTGGACGATCCGGCCCCGTCATTCCGGGGTCACTCCCCGACGGGCGATTGCGTTGGTGTGTGCAGTCTCTCCAGCGTCTTGCCGTTCCCCAGATACATGTGCACGCCACAGGGCAGACACGGATCGAAGCTGCGCACTGTGCGCATGATGTCGATGCCCTTGAAGTGCTCCCGATCGTTCTCTTCGAAGATCGGCTGCCCCTGCACCGCGTCCTCATAAGGCCCCGGCGTGCCGAAACTGTCGCGTGGGTTGGCATTCCACGGCGTCGGCGGATAGGGGTGGTAGTTGGCGATCTTGCCGTCGCGAATCACCATGTGGTGGCTGAGCACACCGCGGACCGCCTCGGTGAAGCC
>JAVROG010000055.1:0-8720 GCA_032162865.1 Mycobacterium sp.
ACATGCCGACAAGCGCTGGCGAAGGCGAAGGCCTCGAAGAGGGTGAGCTATTCGCCGGTTACACCATCGTGCGTCGGCTTGGGGCCGGTGGCATGGGCGAGGTATACCTGGCGCAGCATCCCCGGCTGCGCCGCCGCGACGCCCTGAAAATCCTGTCCAGGGAATTCACCTCGAATTCCGAAGTTCGCCAGCGTTTCAACCGCGAGGCCGACCTGGCCGGCAGCCTGTACAACGAGCACATCGTCGGTATCCACGACCGCGGCGAGTTTCACGGGCAACTGTGGATTTCGATGGACTACGTGGAGGGCACCGATGCTGCCGCACTGCTGCACCACCAGTACCCGACCGGGATGCCCCTGCCAGACGTCGTCCAGATCATGTCGGCTGTCGCCGACGCGCTCGACTATGCACATTCCCGCGGCCTGTTGCACCGCGACGTCAAACCGGCCAACATCCTGCTCGGTGAGGGCAGACGGCGGCGGCGGATCCTGCTCGCCGACTTCGGCATCGCCCGCGAGCTGGGTCAGGCCAGTGGGCTGACCGCGACCAACATGACAATGGGCACCGCCGCCTATAGCGCCCCCGAACAACTGCAGGCTTTGGATCTCGACGGGCGAGCCGACCAATACGGGCTCGGGTGTACCGCGTTCCAGCTCCTGACCGGCGCCGCCCCGTTCCACGACCCCAATCCGGCGGTGGTGATTACCCAGCACCTGTCCGAGCCGCCACCATTGCTCAGCTCCCGGCGACCGGAGTTGGCCCACCTTGATGGGGTCATCGCCAGAGCGCTCGCCAAGGACCAGTCCGCACGTTTTGCCTCCTGTGCGGAATTTGCGGCGGCACTCGGAGCGCCGCCCGGCAGCGCATACCCACCGGGCCCGACTGTGTACCTCAATGCGCCGACGCAGGTAATCGCGGCGCCGCATCCCGCCGCGCGCGGCAGCGGGCATGCCACGTTGATCGCGGCGCTGGTGGCTGTTGCGCTGTTAGCAGTGGCCGCGATTCTCGGGTTCCTCGTAATTCGCAGCTCATCCCGAGACCATTCCGCGAGTCCATCAGGTCGGCCGGCCGCCAGTCCCACCTCCTCGCGATCACCGGCACCGCCCAGTGTCAGTGCGTCTACGCCGGCGCTCCGGTTGACCAAGCTCATCACCGATGAAGCGCATGTGTTGGGGCCCGCTGAGCACGAGTTAGTCGACCGTGCCCTGCGAAAACTGCAGGACGGGCGCGGCACCCGACTATGGGTGGTGTACGTCAAGGACTTCGGCGATCTCAAGCCAGTCAAATGGGCTGAGCTCACCATGCACGCCAACGGTTTCACCGACCATGACGCCATGCTGGCGATCGCTACCGACCACGGGTCGTTTGCCTTCGAAGTACCGCCCGCGGTGTTCTTAGGCACGCCCATCAACGTTCAGGAGATCCGTCGGGACCGCATCAAACCGGCCGTCGACAGGCGCGAATGGGCCAGAGCCGCTACGGCGGCCGCCAACGGCCTGGACGTCGGGCCTCGCTGAGTCAGGTCTCGGGGTTCAACAGCACCGCGGAATCAAAGCAAGTGTGGTCGCCGGTGTGGCAGGCTGCGCCGACCTGATCGACGGTCAACAGCACGGTGTCACCATCGCAGTCCAAGCGCAGCGAGTGGACGTGCTGGGTGTGCCCGGAGGTCGCACCTTTAATCCACTGTTCACCGCGCGATCGCGAAAAATAAGTGGCCTCACGGGTTTCCAGGGTGCGGGCCAGGGCCTCGTCGTCCATCCAGGCGACCATCAACACATCGCCACTGCCACGTTCCTGCACGACGGCGGCGATCAAACCGTCGGCGTTGCGCTTCAGCCGCGCCGCAATATCGGGGTGCAGAGTCATGGCGCGGAAATCCTTACCGTGATGTTTGCCGCGGCCATCGCGGCCTTCACCTGTCCGATGGTCAGCTCCCGGAAGTGAAAGACGCTGGCCGCTAACACTGCATCGGCCCCTGCATCGACCGCGGGCGCGAAATGCTCCGCCGCCCCGGCACCGCCGCTGGCGATGACCGGCACCGTGACGGCAGCCCGGACGGCACGCAGCATAGCGAGGTCGAACCCGTTCTTGGTGCCGTCGGCGTCCATCGAGTTGAGCAGAATCTCCCCCACACCCAGGTCGGCACCTCGGGCCGCCCACTCCACGGCGTCGATGCCGGTGCCCCGACGGCCACCGTGGGTGGTGACTTCCCAACCCGACGGCGTCGGAGCCGAACCGGCGGGCACCGTCCGTGCGTCAACGGATAACACAATGCACTGCGAACCGAATTGTCTTGCCATTTCGGCAAGTAGGTCGGGTCGTGCGATGGCGGCGGTGTTCACCGATACCTTGTCGGCCCCCGCGCGCAACAACACATCGACGTCGGCCACGGCACGCACCCCACCGCCTACCGTCAGCGGGATGAACACCTGCTCGGCGGTGCGGCGCACCACGTCGAGCATCGTTGTCCGCCCCGACGAGGATGCGGTCACGTCGAGAAAGGTGAGCTCGTCGGCCCCCTCGGCGTCGTAGGCAGCAGCCAGTTCTACCGGATCGCCTGCGTCTCTGAGGTTCTCGAAGTTGACACCCTTGACGACGCGTCCGTCATCGACATCCAGGCACGGGATCACCCGTACCGCGAGGCCATCGTTGGAGTGCATCTCAGTAGTCCTCGGGTTGGCCTGTGCTGCGCAGGATCTCCAGAATCTCGGCGTGCACTCCCGGTGCGGCGGCGAGCGCGGACCGCGATGCCGGGGTCCATGGTTCGCCGGCCAAATCGGTGACGATGCCGCCCGCGGCCCGTACCAAAGCGACTCCGGCGGCGTGGTCCCACACGTGACTGCCGAAACTTATTGCGCCACCCAAGATTCCATCGGCCACGTAAGCGAGGTCGATCCCGGTGGAGCCGTGCATCCGTAGCCGCGATGACAGCCGGCTGAGGTTCTCCAGCACTGCCACGCGGTACTGGCCCGGAAACCGGCCGCGCGAGTCGGCGCTGAATGAGCCGGCGCCCACGAGCGCGTCGGCCAACTCGGCGCGTGCCAGCGACGGCTGCGGCGCACCGTTCTTCATTAACGGGCCGCCGGCCACGGCGGTGTACCGATTGCCGGTGAACGGTAACCAGGTCAGCCCGACGACCGGTTCGCCGTCACGTAACAAACCCAACAGGATCCCCGCCATCGGGGACCCGGCTGCGTAGTTGAAGGTTCCGTCGATCGGGTCCAGTACCCACACCCACGGCGATCCGACGTCGGCGCCACCGAATTCTTCGCCGTGCACCTCGATCCCGGTCGCGCTGACCAGGGCGTCGACGACCTGGCGCTCGATGGCGAGGTCTACCGCGGTGGCGAAGTCGTTGCCTTTCTTGCTCACCGCTGACTCCGCGCGGTGGCCGGACAGGAACGGCTCGATCGCGTCATCGAGGACGGCCGAGGCGGCGGCCGCCAATGCAGTTAAATCCATTGCGTGGCTACTCTCGGACCGCGTCCAGCGCCTGCGGCAACGTGAACCGCCCGGCGTAGAGCGCCTTGCCCACGATCGCGCCTTCGATCCCCTGGCCGGTCAATGTCGCGATGGCCCGCAGGTCATCCAGGCTGGACACGCCGCCGGAGGCGATCACCGGCGCATCGGTGCGCTCGGCGACGCGGGCCAGCAGGTCCAGGTTGGGCCCGCCCAGGGTGCCGTCCTTGGTGACGTCGGTGACGACGTACCGGGAGCATCCTTCGGCGTCGAGGCGGTCCAGTACCTCCCACAGGTCGCCGCCGTCAGTCTCCCAGCCGCGTCCGCGCAATCGGTGCTCACCGTCAACGATTTGAACGTCCAGTCCCACAGCGACTTTGTCCCCGTGCTCGGCGATCGCCCGGGCGCACCACTGCGGATTTTCCAGCGCCGCCGTGCCCACGTTGACCCGTGCGCACCCGGTGGCCAGTGCCGCGGCCAGGGAGTCGTCGTCCCGGATCCCTCCGGACAGTTCGACCCGCACGTCGAGCTGGCCCACCACGTCGGCGAGCAGTTCGCGGTTGGAACCACGGCCGAACGCGGCATCCAGATCGACCAGATGAATCCAATCGGTGCCGTCGCGCTGCCAGCCCAGCGCGGCGTCCAGCGCTGTGCCGTATTCGGTTTCACTGCCGGCCTTGCCCTGTACCAGGCGCACGGCGCGACCCTCGACCACGTCGACCGCGGGCAACAGAATCAGCGGCATGCCTACAGCCCCTGGACCCAGTTGCGGAGAATCGCCGCGCCGGCGTCACCGCTCTTCTCCGGGTGAAATTGCGTAGCCGACAACGGCCCGTCCTCGATCGCGGCCAAAAACGGCACCCGGTGTGTCGCCCACGTCAGCATCGCCTCGGGTGAACCTTCCCACCGCTGCGCGGCGTAGGAGTGTACGAAGTAAAAACGAGTATCGGTTCCCACTCCCTTGAACAGCGCGCTCTCGGGTGCGGCTTTCACCACATTCCAGCCCATGTGGGGAATCACCGGGGCATCCAGCAGCGTCACCGCACCAGGCCACTGGCCACAGCCTGTGGTGTCGACGCCGAACTCGACCCCGTGGGCGAACAAGATCTGCATGCCCACGCAGACCCCCAATACCGGGTGTCCGGCGTCGACCCGCTCGGCGATGATCCGTTCGCCGCCGATCTTCCGCAGGCCAGTCATGCACGCCTCGAAAGCCCCGACGCCGGGCACCACCAATCCGTCGGCCGCCAGCGCTGCCTCAGCGTCGGCGGTGACCTCGACTTTGGCGCCGACCCGCTCGAGCGCACGCTGCGCCGACCGAAGATTGCCCGAGCCGTAGTCCAAGACCACGACGGATTTACTTGTCACAGAACGCCTTTGGTGGACGGCACGCCGGATACCCGGGGGTCGGACTCGACGGCCTGACGCAGCGCGCGGGCGACGGCCTTGTACTGCGCCTCGGTGATGTGGTGCGGGTCGCGGCCGTACAGCACCCGCACGTGCAGCGCGATGCGGGCGTTCATGGCCAACGACTCGAACACGTGCCGGTTGATCACGGTGTGGTAGGGCACCGAGTTGCCGGCAATCGTGGTGTGCTGCAGATGATCCGGCTCCCCGGTATGCACGCAGTACGGCCGGCCGGAGACGTCCACGGCGGCATGGGCCAATGTCTCGTCCATCGGAATGAACGCGTCGCCGAACCGGCGGATGCCCTTCTTGTCGCCCAGAGCCTGCGCGAGTGCCTGCCCCAGCGCGATCGCGGTGTCCTCGATGGTGTGATGGGCTTCGATCTCGACGTCGCCCTTGGTACGCACCATCAAATCGAAGCTGGCGTGGCTCCCCAGCGCCGTCAGCATATGGTCGTAGAACGGCACACCGGTGTCGATGTCGACCTGCCCGGTGCCGTCGAGGTCGAGTTCTATGACGATGTCGGATTCGCGGGTGCGGCGTTCGATACGCGCACGCCGGCTCCTGCTTTCGCCGTTGGTCTCGGGGGTTGTCATGGTGCTCCTAAGAAATGATCGCGACCCGCTTCGAGCGGCTTCGCCGCGCTTGCGATCGCTCCTACCGGACTGGGAGTGGCTGGGGCCAATTCGGTGGCCGCGACCTGGGCGCTCGCCCGTAGAAAGGAGTCGTTCTCCTCGGCCAGTCCCGTGGTGGCGCGCAGATAGCCGGGAATGCCGACATCGCGGATCAGCACACCGGCGTCGAGGTAATGTTGCCATGCGGCCGGTGCGTCGGCGAATTCTCCGAACAGCACAAAGTTCGCGTCGCTCGGGATAACCCGAAAACCCATGCCGGTCAACGCCGTTGACACCCGTTCACGTTCGGCGATCAGGGTGGCGACGCTGCCCAGGGTGTCGTCGGCGTGCCGCAGTGCCGCCCGTGCGGCCGCTTGAGTGACCGTCGACAGGTGATACGGCAGCCGAACCAGCAGCATGGCGTCGACGAGTGCCGGGGTGGCAATCAGGTAACCCAACCTGCCGCCGGCGAAGGCGAAAGCCTTACTCATGGTGCGGGTGACGACGAGCTTGGTCGGGTACTCCTCGACCAGTGTGATCGCGCTGGGCTGCGAGGAAAACTCGCCGTAGGCCTCGTCGACGATCAAGATGCCCGGCACCACGTCGAGCAGCCTGCGTAGGTCGGCCAACGAAACACTTTGTCCGGAAGGGTTATTGGGGCTGGCAATGAACACCACGTCGGGTCGAAGGTCAACTACCGCAGCGACCGCACCCTCGATGTCCAGGCTGAAGTCGTCGGCGCGGACCGTTTCGAGCCACTCGGTACGGGTGGCATCGGAAATGATCGGGTGCATCGAATACGAGGGGACGAATCCGATCGCACTGCGTCGGGGCCCGCCGAAGGCCTGCAGCAACTGTTGCAGAATCTCGTTGGAACCGTTTGCAGCCCAGACACTCTGCACTTCGATTTCGGTTCCGGTCTGGATCGTCAGGTAGGCGGCCAGGTCGGTGCGCAGCGCCACGGCGTCGCGGTCCGGATAGCGGTGCAGATCGACGGCCCCCTCGCGCACCGAGCGCACGACGTCGTCGACCAGCGCCGGAGTCGGGGGGTGTGGATTCTCGTTAGTGTTCAATCGCACTGGCACCGCTAATTGCGGTGCGCCGTATGGTGATTTGCCGCGCAGGTCCTCGCGCAGCGGCAAATCGTCGAGGGTCGGCCTGGACGTGTCGGACGCGCTCATGGTTCGAACCTCCGCCGTACCGCTTCACCGTGTGACGGCAGATCCTCGGCCTTGGCCAGCGTGATGACGTGCCCGGAGACGTCTTTGAGGGCAGCCTCGGTGTAGTCGACGACGTGAATGCCGCGCAGGAATGTCTGGACCGACAACCCACTGGAGTGGCGTGCGCTACCGGCGGTGGGCAGCACGTGGTTGGAGCCGGCGCAATAGTCGCCGAGGCTGACCGGCGCGTACGCACCGACGAAAATGGCTCCCGCCGAACGGATCTGGGCAGCAACCTGCGACGCGTCGGCGGTCTGGATCTCCAGGTGCTCAGCGGCGTATGCGTTGACGACTTTGACGCCCGCATCGAGATCGTCGGTCAGGATGATCTTCGATTGCGGGCCGGACAACGCGGCGGTCACCCGTTCGCGGTGAACGGTGGTCTGCAGCTGCGCGACCACTTCCGCGTCGGTGGCGTCGGCCAGGTCGACGCTCGGGGTCACCAGGACGCTGGCGGCCATCTCGTCGTGTTCTGCCTGGCTGATCAGGTCAGCGGCCACGTGCACGGGATCGGCGGTGTCGTCGGCGAGAATGGCGATCTCAGTGGGCCCGGCTTCGGCGTCGATGCCGACCACGGAGCGGCATAGCCGTTTGGCGGCGGTGACGTAAATGTTGCCGGGACCGGTGATCATGTCGACCGGCGCCAGCTCCGCCCCGCCCGTGTCGATGCCCCCGTAGGCCAGCAACGCCACCGCTTGGGCACCGCCGACCGCCCAAACCTCGTCGACACCCAACAAGTGCGCCGCGGCCAGAATGGTCGGATGCGGGAGCCCGCCAAAGTCCTTTTGCGGCGGGCTGGCGACCACCAGCGAGCCGACACCGGCCGCCTGGGCGGGTACCACATTCATCACCACACTGGACGGATACACCGCGTTTCCGCCGGGAACGTACAGGCCCACGCGTTCGACCGGAACCCAGCGTTCGGTGACCGTCGCACCAGAGTCGAGGGTGGTCGTTGTGTCGGTGCGTCGCTGGTCGGCGTGCACCTTTCGGGTTCGCTCGATCATCACCTGCAGTGCGTCCCGAACATCGCGGTCCAGGCCGGTCACCGCGCCCTCGAGGGCACTGTCCGGCACCCGCACGGCCGCGGGTCGCACACCGTCGAACGTCTCACCGTAGGTCAGAGCGGCGGCAGCCCCATGCTCGGCGACTGCCTCCACAATGGGCCGCACCTTCGGCAGCACGGACTCCACATCGACGCCACCGCGCGGCAGCGCTGCCCGCAGGCGCGCAGCCGTCAGCTCCACGCCCCGCAAATCAATACGGGCCAGCAGCGTAGGCGTTGTCGTCACGGGGACCATTGTCCCAGAGCAGCTCAAGTCAATATCCGACCGGTACAGTCGCCAACTAACCAACGGGGCCCCCGAAAAGGAAAAAAGCGCCCCGCAAAGAGGAGCCAGCCATGTCCCCCAGGGATCAACACCCCAACAACGCCCCCGGTATCCCGATGGTCTACCCGGTCTGGTTTGAGAACATCCAGGTCAAGTACCTCAACCCGGCCCTGAAACCGATCGTGCGCTACCTGCCCGGCACCGCGACCATCGAACACCGCGGCCGCAAATCCGGCAAGCCCTTCAAGACCATCGTCACCACCTATCGCAAAGGCAGTGTGCTGTCGATCGCGTTGGGTCACGGCAAGACCGACTGGGTGAAGAACGTCCTGGCCGCCGGCGAGGCCGACGTGCACTACACCCGTCGCGACGTGCACATCGCCAACCCCAGAATCCTGGAAGCCGGCTCCGACGGTCCGGACGTCGAAGGTTTGCCCTGGCTGGCACGGCTGCAGTTGCGTCGGATGGCCGTATTGGTCGCCGATATCGCCTGACCCGCCTTATGCCCTGGTGAACACCGTTTTTCCGGTCATCGCGGGCCAGGCTGCCGGCGCATCTTCCCACGGGACGACGCGGTCGACTGCGGGTGCCAGGTCGCACCCCTGGGCGAGTAGCCCGAGCTCCTCCGGGATGGCGGCGCGGGCATTGACCCGCCCGGTGACAAACCTCACACCGCGGGTGTACAGCGG
>JAVROG010000056.1:0-4253 GCA_032162865.1 Mycobacterium sp.
CTGCCGACGCGCTGTCGGCGTTCAATCAGCATCAAGCCGATGCGTGGGCAATATGGGACCCGTTCACAGCGCAGGCCGAGCAGCAGATCCCGGTCCGCAGCATCGCTGAAGCAACCGGCGTCACCAACGGCGATTGGGTGGGCCTCGCATCGGACCAGGCGTTGGCCGACCCGAAACGTAACACCGCGCTTTCCGACATATTGATCCGCTTCGCGAAGGCCGCCAAGTGGGCGAAGGCGCATCCGCAGGAATGGGGCCAGTACTACGCCACTGCCGTGGGGTTGGACCCGCAGGTTGCGGCGGTGGCGGCGAACCGGAGCCTGCGACTGCCCACCGAGCTCAGCGACGACGTGATCAATTCGGAGCAGCGATTGGCCGACCTGTTCTCAGCCTCCGAGCAAATCGGATCGTCACCCCGGTTCGCCAATTGGGTGGACCGGCGATTCAACGAGGCGCTGCGGCCAAGCCTCATCAGCTGACACAGGGGAGCACATATGACGGCGAAATTCTTCTGGTTCCTGCCGACTACAGGTGACAGCCGGTCGATCGTCGGGGGATCGCACGCCTCGTCGCATCACATCGTTTCGGCGGGTCATCGCAAGCCCAGCCGGCGGTATCTGGCCGAGGTGGCCCGTGCCGCCGACCGCCTCGGTTACGAAGGGGTTCTGACACCTACCGGGACCTGGTGCGAGGACGCATGGTTGACGGCCGCGGCCCTGCTCTCCGAAACCGAACGGTTGAAGTTCTTGGTCGCATTCCGACCAGGCCTGGTGCCTCCGACACTGGCCGCCCAGCAGACCGCCACGCTGCAACGGTTCTCCGAGGGGCGGGTGCTGCTCAACGTCGTCAGCGGCGGCGACGACAGCGAACAGCGTCGTTTCGGCGATTGGCTCAGCCACGACGAACGCTACGCCCGCACCGGCGAGTTTCTTCAGATCGTCAACTCGGTATGGCGGCAAGAGTCCGTCGACTTCATCGGCAAGTACTACACAATTGAGGACGCGCGAGTATCGGAGCCACCAGATCCGTTGCCACAGATCTACTTTGGCGGCTCGTCGCCACCCGCGCTGGATATCGCCGCCGAGTTCGTCGACGTCTACCTGACCTGGGGTGAGCCGCCACAGGTGGCGGCGGACAAAGTCACCAAGGTGCGGGCCTTAGCGCAAGCGCGTGGTCGCACGGTACGGTTCGGGATCCGGCTGCACACCATCAGCCGGGCTACGTCGGACGCAGCCTGGGCGGTCGCGGACGAGCTGGTCAACGAGCTCACCCCGGATCAGATCGCCAATGCCACTCAGCTGCACGCGAAGTCACAATCCGAAGGGCAGCGCCGGATGACCGCGCTTCATGGCGGCCGGCTCGACCAACTCGAGATCTACCCGAACCTATGGGCTGGGGTCGGGCTGGTGCGCGGCGGCGCGGGCACCGCACTGGTCGGCAGCCACGAGGAAGTGGCCAACCTGATCTTGGAATACCACTCGCTGGGATTCGACGAGTTCATCCTGTCGGGGTATCCGCACCTGGAAGAGGCCTACTGGTTCGCCGAAGGCGTGCTGCCGATCCTGCGACAGAAGGGCGTGGCGGCGTAGCAGGCCGTCGCTCTCAGGAGGTGCCCGTCCGGCGCGCGTAGGCCTGGCGCTTGCTGGCGTCGACATCGCTGGTAAAGACCCGCCCGGTGCCCAACGCGCGTCCCATCGCCTCCGCGAGACCCCGCGGCATCAATCGCTGAGCAGACAGCGTGACCCCCATCGAGCGGGGAACCGCCACGCGTGGTTCTGGTTTGGCGATCACGCCGACCACCGCTCGTGCGACGTCTTCTGGCTCGGCGTTCTTGAAGCCTTTCGCGTGCCCGACGCCGGAAACCATCTCGGTATTGGTCAGGGTCGGCATGATGGACGAGAACTGCACGCCACTGCCGCGGTTCTCCAGGCGGACGGTATCGGTGTAGCCGAGTACGGCATGCTTTGTGGCGCAATAGGTTGCGATGCCTTCGCTCGGCAGCACGCCGCCCAGCGACGCGATATTGATGACGTGCCCGCGACCGCGGGGCAGCATCCGTTGTGCGGCCAGTTTGGTGCCCAGGATGACGCCGAAGATATTGACATCCAGCAACCGCTGGGTGACGGCGTCGTCCTCGTCGACCGCACTACCCACCGCTATGACGCCGGCGTTGTTGACCACCACGTCGAGAGAACCGACTTGGCTTTCCACGGCGTCGAGGAACTCGGTGAACGACTCGCGGTCGGTTACGTCCAACCCACGGGAGAGTGCCAACCCCAATCGGTCACCCGACTCTTTCGCAGCGGATTCGTCGATATCGCCGATGGCCACCTTGGCGCCCAAATCGTTGAGGACCGTGGCGATGGCCAGACCAATTCCGCGAGCGCCACCGGTGACTGCGACGACCTTTCCCGAAACATACGCAGCTTTCATCGCCTTAGGCTATCGGTACCGCCGCCGCCCAGTAAGTCCCGCTACGGTACGAATGAGGAGTGCCTGACCCGACCATCCTGCTGCTGTCGACGTCCGACACCGACCTGATCAGTGCCCGTTCCAGCGGCAAGGACTATCGGTGGGCCAACCCGTCGCGGCTGTCTGAGGTGAAGCTGCCTGACCTGCTCGCCGAGGCCTCGATCGTGGTGGTGCGGATCCTCGGGGGCTACCGAGCCTGGGAGAGCGGCATCGACACGGTGCTGGCCAGCGGGGTGCCCGTCGTCCTGGCCAGCGGGGAGCAGGCCGCCGACGCCGAGTTGACCGGGCTGTCCACCGTGGCGGCCGGCATTGCCGTTCAGACGCACATCTACCTGGCGCACGGGGGCGTGGACAATCTGCGCCAGTTGCACGCCTTCCTATCGGACACCGTGCTGATGACCGGATTCGGGTTTGCGCCGCCGGTGGCGACCCCGACCTGGGGGGTACTGGAGCGGGCCCAAGCTCCACGCCCCGATGGGCCCACGATCGCGGTGCTGTACTACCGCGCGCAACAGTTGGCCGGCAACACCGCGTATGTCCAGGCGCTCTGCGCGGCGATCGAAGACGGTGGGGGTCGGGCACTACCGGTCTACTGTGCGTCATTGCGCACCGCGGAACCCGAGCTGCTGGACGCACTCGGCGCGGCCGATGCCATGGTGGTCACCGTGCTGGCCGCCGGGGGAGTCAAGCCGGCGACGGCATCCGCGGGCGGCGATGACGACAGCTGGAACGTCGAACACCTTGCCGCCCTGGATATTCCGATCCTGCAGGGCCTGTGCTTGACCAGCCCGCGCGAGCAGTGGCGCGACAACGACGACGGCCTCAGCCCGCTCGACGTCGCCACTCAGGTCGCGGTGCCCGAATTCGACGGCCGCATCATCACAGTTCCGTTCTCGTTCAAAGAGATCGACGACGACGGGCTGATTTCCTACGTGGCGGACCCCGAACGCTGCGCGCGGGTGGCGGGCCTGGCGCTGCGGCACGCGCAACTGCGTCGCGTCGCCCCCGCCGACAAGCGAGTGGCGCTGGTGTTCTCGGCCTATCCGACCAAACATGCCCGCATCGGCAACGCCGTCGGCCTGGACACCCCGGCCAGTGCGGTGGCGCTGGTACGGGCCATGGGCGAACGCGGCTACCAAGTGGGCGATCTGCCCGGTGTCGAAGCGGGCGACGGAGATGCGCTGATCCACGCGCTGATCGAGCGTGGCGGGCAAGACCCCGACTGGCTCACCGAAGGACAACTTGCCGACAACCCGATCCGGGTGTCCGCACAGGACTACCGCGACTGGTTCGCCACCCTGCCGGCCGAACTGACCGACGCGGTGACGCAGCACTGGGGCCCAGCGCCCGGTGAACTGTTCGTCGACCGCAGCAACGATCCAGACGGCGAAATCGTGATCGCCGCAATCCAATCCGGCAACCTTGTGCTGATGGTGCAGCCGCCGCGCGGCTTCGGCGAGAACCCCGTGGCGATCTACCACGATCCCGACCTGCCGCCCAGCCACCACTACCTGGCCGCCTACCACTGGCTGGACGCCACCTTCGGGTCGCACGCCATCGTGCATCTCGGCAAGCACGGCAACCTGGAGTGGCTGCCGGGCAAGACACTTGGCATGTCGGCGGCATGCGCCACCGACGCCGCGTTGGGCAACCAGCCACTGATCTATCCGTTCCTGGTCAACGATCCCGGTGAGGGCACCCAGGCCAAGCGACGGGCACACGCGGTGCTCGTCGACCACCTCATCCCGCCAATGGCGCGTGCCGAAACCTACGGCGACATC
>JAVROG010000057.1:0-3905 GCA_032162865.1 Mycobacterium sp.
CCGTTCCGGTACACGGTCAACGGGTACCGGGGCTGCTCGCATGGCTGCCGCTACTGTTTCGCCCGCCCCACCCACGAATATCTGGACTTCGACTCCGGCGCCGACTTCGACACGCAGGTCGTGGTGAAGACCAACGTCGTCGAGGTCCTGCGCCGCGAACTGCGCCGCCCGTCGTGGCGCCGCGAGACCGTCGCGCTGGGCACCAACACCGACCCGTACCAGCGTGCGGAAGGTCGCTACGCCCTGATGCCCGGCATCATCGGAGCGCTGGCCGGATCCGGCACGCCGATGTCGATCCTGACCAAGGGAACCTTGCTACGCAGGGATCTGCCGCTGATCGCCGAAGCGGCCCAACAGGTTCCGCTGTCGGTGGCGGTGTCGCTAGCGGTCGGCGACCCGGAGCTGCACCGGGATGTCGAGCCGGGCACGCCGTCACCCCAGGCTCGCCTGGCACTCATCGAAGCAATCCGCGACGCCGGCCTCGACTGCCACGTGATGGTGGCGCCGGTGCTGCCGCACCTCACCGATTCCGTCGAGCACCTCGATTGGCTGCTGGGCAAGATCGCCGCCGCCGGCGCAACCAGCGTCACCGTGTTCGGGCTGCACCTGCGCGGCTCGACGCGTGGCTGGTTCATGTCCTGGCTGGCCCGCGCACATCCCGACCTGGCCGGCCCCTATCAGGAGCTGTACCGGCGGGGTGCCTACCTGCCGCCGAGCTACCGCGAGATGCTGCGGGCACGTGCTCAGCCGCTGATCAAGAAGCATCGGCTAGCGGCGGATCACCGACCGTCCACAGTGGCGGCCGAAGCCGCGACGGCGCCGGAACCCCGGCAACCGACACTGTTTTGAGTCAGCCCCCTCGCGGCCTGGTCAGAGTGAACTGATCGATCGGGGTGACCGCTCCATACGGCCCGGTCACCGCGTAGTGCGTCACCTTGATCGACGTGTTGCCGCCTGGCTGCCCCGGATCGACGTCGAAAGACGCGAAGCCGTAAGGATTATCGCGATCGCGAAACGCTGACCACGGCGCATCCTCCATCACGTAGATCGGCCTCTTGTGACCATTTTCGGGGTCAAATTCGCCCACACCGATGATCACCCGGCACCTGAGGTCGGGATAGAACTTCCCATTGGTCGGCTTCGAGGTGCCGCCCCCACCGATGACAAGGTGCACCGTTCCCCGGGTTGTGTCGATGAGGTCGGTGCGGGTGTCGACGGGGATGGGCGTTCGGGTATCGGTGCCTAGCGTTCCGCGCAGCGGATGGGAGCGTTCGTAGTGGTGTTCGTGGCCGCACAGCACCAGGTCGACGTGGTACTGATCGAACAGCGGGAGCCACTCTTGCCGGATGCCGAGGTCGGCCCCATTGGCCTCGGCGGTGGAGATCGCCGTTTGATGCATGCAGACGACCAGCCAATCGATGTCCCGATCACGCCGGGCGGCAGCGAGTTCGCCTTCCAGCCAACGCCTTTGCTCTCCGCCGGAGTAGCCGTGCACATAGGAGTTGCCGGCATCCTGGAATGCGATGTCGTCGTTTTGCAGGCTGATGACCCGCACCGATCCGGCGGTAAACGAGTACCACAGCCCGTGGAACTCCTGATTCGAACCCGAGTCGGGCACCGCAAAATAGGTCTGAAAGGCGCCGTAACCGATTGTGCCGTTGCCTTTTTCGTTCTCGTGATTGCCTGCGGCCGGCATCCAGGGCCGGTAACGCGCCGAGCGGCTGTTGTTGGCAAACCAATCCGACCAGGTGCGAATTCGATCGCTCGCGAGGTTGGCATAGCACAGGTCGCCGTTGACCAGGTTGAACAGCGGGGCCATCCGCTCAATCGCCATCGTGGTGTCGCCGGCCGCCGGCGAACCGATGTTGTCGTTCAGGTACTGGCCGTCGGTCAGCTTGTCCAGCCTTGGCGTCGACTGATCGCCGAAACTGGTGAAGCGAAGCGGTTTTCGCCCAGCTGGGGCGGTGCGTATCGTTCCCAGTTCCGGTGTCGTGCCGTCGTGCACCGCGGCGTACACATAGTTGGTGTCGGGAGTTAGCCCGGTCAGCCGGGCGTGGTTGACGCGAACCTCGGTGTTGGACTTCGCGTCCCGGTAAGTCCGCGTCTCGGCCGTCACGGTGCTGCCGAAGCCGGACGTCGGCGTACCCAGCATGACCCGCGGATTGCGGATGGCGTCGGTGGTGTGCCAGGACACCACCAGTTCGGTACTGGCGTTGCGCCCGAATTGCAGATGCAGCCCGCTTACCGGCGGCGCGCCGGTGCGGTCGGGCTGGTACCAGACATCCGGACCGCGGGGATGCGACCATAGCAGCGCGGCCCCGCCCACTCCGACGCCCGCGCCGAGCACGCCGGCCACAGTGCCCGTCGTCAGCAGCGTGCGGCGACTGATGCCCGTGGGAGCTCGGTCATCCGCAGGTGCCGAATCCTCGCTCATGGGAGCTTCATACCGGAATCGGGTGAACATGTGCAGAACGAGCGCATGCTCGTGAGGGCCGAGATGCATCGGAGAAGCCGTGAGTAACGAATCCGGTAGCGTTTCCGACATGACCAACGTGCGAATATTGGCAAGCGCGGTCGCGATCACTGTTGCAGGAATGTTCGGAATCCTTGCCCCGGTGCCCGCGCAGGCAGATCCAGCCGGCCATCAGGTGACCTACACCATCACCAGTACCGGCAATCTCACCGGAAACGTGCGCTTCATCAACAGCGACCCGGCCAGCCAGGCGGCTTTTGACGCAAACTCCTCGCAGTACCTGAACACCGTGCAGACATCGTTCAGCGCTGGGGAGCCGCTGGTGTACACCACCACGCTGGCGAATCCGAATCAGTGGGCGTTCGTCAACGCCAGCGGTAGCTGCCGGTTTCCGGACTGCAGCTCAGGTGTCACGCCCGAACTGCGCTGCGAGATCGCGGTCGACGGCCAGGTCGTGGTGCAACAGAACGCCACCACCGGCGTGACATGTTCGACGCGGCCCTGGTAGATATCGGGTTTCGGAATTGAGTTAGTCGAAGCTTCGCGGGGCAGGTGTGACGGTTAAGACTTGACCCCGCCGCTAGCCCAGATCGTTGGTGTTGAAGGTGTCGCACTTATTCGGGTCGCCGGTCTGATATCCAATGGTGAACCACTTCTGCCGTTGCTCCGACGAGCCGTGCGTCCAGGACTCCGGGTTGACGCGTCCGTTCACCTGCTCCTGGATCCGATCGTCGCCTACCGACTTCGCCGCCGACAACGCGTCCTGAATGTCCTTGTCGCTCAATGGTTGCAGGAACGGCGCACCCGTGCTGTCCTGCTTGACGGTCGACGCGTAGTGCGCCCAGATCCCCGCGTAGCAGTCCGCCTGCAACTCCGTGCGCACGCCGTTGCCCTGCGAGCCCTGGGCACCCTGCTGGGACCGGCCGAGGCTTCCGAGCAGGTTCTGGACGTGGTGGCCGTACTCGTGCGCGACGACGTACTCCTGGGCGAACGGCCCACCGCTGGAACCGAACTTGTCGACCAGCACCTGGAAGAAGTCGGTGTCGAAGTAGGCCGTCTTGTCCACGGGGCAGTAGAAGGGTCCGACCGCGCTGGTGGCCGGTCCGCAGCCGGTCTGCACCTGGCCGCTGAACTCCATCAGGTGCGGGCGGGTGTACTTCGGCATCAGCTGATGCCAGACCGCGTCCACGGAGTTGCCGGTGGCCACCACGCGGCATTGCACGTACTTGTTGGCGTCGGCGCCGGTTTTGCACCTGCTTAGGTCAAAACCCTGCGCCTGGTCTTCGCTGGTGTTCATCCCCTGCTGGTTGAGGATGCCGCCGGGGTCGATGCCCAGGAACATGGCCACGACCACGATCAGCAGGCCGCCGATGCCGCCCCCGATGGCGAGCCGCCCGCCCCCTCCGCCGCCGCCGGACGACGAGGTGCTGGT
>JAVROG010000058.1:0-3895 GCA_032162865.1 Mycobacterium sp.
CGATCTTGGCCTTTTCGGCGGCTTCCCGCAGCCGCTGCATGGCCATCTTGTCCTTGGTCAGGTCGATGCCGCTGGTGCCCTTGAACTTCTCCACCAGCCAGTCGACGACGCGCTGGTCCCAGTCGTCACCGCCCAGGTGGTTGTCACCACTGGTGGCGCGCACCTCGACTACGCCCTCGCCGATCTCGAGCAGGGAGACGTCGAACGTGCCGCCGCCCAGGTCGAAGACCAGGATGGTCTGTTCCTTCTCGCCCTTGTCCAATCCGTAGGCCAGCGCGGCCGCGGTCGGCTCGTTGACGATGCGCAGCACGTTAAGGCCCGCGATCTGCCCGGCGTCTTTGGTTGCCTGACGCTGCGCGTCGTTGAAGTACGCGGGCACGGTGATCACCGCGTCAGCGATGTCCTCGCCCAGGTACGCCTCGGCGTCCCGCTTCAGCTTCATCAAGACCCGGGCGCTGATCTCCGGGGCGCTGTAATTCTTGTCGTCAATCTCGACGGACCAGTCGGTGCCCATGTGCCGCTTAACGGAACGAATGGTGCGGTCCACGTTGGTGACGGCCTGATTTTTGGCGGGCTGGCCAACCAGCACCTCGCCGTTACGCGCGAACGCGACGACGGATGGAGTCGTCCGTGAGCCCTCGGAGTTTGCGACGACGACTGGGTCGCCACCCTCCAGAACTGCGACGACGGAGTTGGTGGTCCCGAGGTCGATACCGACCGCACGAGCCATAGTGATTTCCTCCTGAATGTGTTGGGCGTCTTCTCTTGCACTATGCTGAGTGAACCCCGCTCAAGACTGCTCCGGTCGACGCCTTGCGTCAACCCAGACTTGAGCCTGATTCGCTCAACTTTCTGACCATGCTAACGGCACACATTCGGACTTTGTTCCCCGGGGTCCCATTAGGGATTTTCCGGCGCCACCAATTCGCCGCTGCCCGACTACCGTCAGCGTCCCGCGACCAGCGCGAATCCGCATATGGGCTGTCTATGAAATCGGCTAGAAGCGGCGGTTCGACTCGTGACAGAATTGTTAAACTCGCCGAAGTGTTTGCCGGGGGGGCCGGGGGACCCTGGGGGAGGAAGCCATGCCGCCGACGGACCAGAAGCCCAAGGGCGGCATGTCCGCACAGAGCAGGATGCTCGTCTACAGTTCGCTCCTGGCAATGAACGCAGGTCAAGTGAACGCGGTGGCCATCCTGATCATGGCCGTTCCCGTCGGCAACCTCACCGGCGTCACCACCCAGATCGGCATGGACAGAGCTCACCCGTGGCGCTACGAAAGCCACGTGCTGTTTGCGATCTTGGTGGGGTTCCTGATCGGAGCGGCCATCGCCGGCGCGCTGCTGGCGTCCAAGCGACTCCCGATCGGCACCCGCCACGCCGCTGTGCTGGCGATCCAGGCAGCACTGCTGCTGCTGGCGGCCGCCGGAATCGAAGAATCCGACGTCAAGACCATGATCATGGGATCCGGCATCGAGGAAACCGCGGTGCAGGCACTCTTGGCAGCATCGGCCCTCGGCCTGCAGAACGGGCTGACCTCCAGTTTTCGTGGGATGCCCGTCCGCACCACGCATTTCACCGGCACCGTCACCGACCTCGGGTTGATGCTCGGCCGTGCCCGCCAGGAGGGCATCGATAAGTGGAAGTTCGCCATCCTCACGTCGACGTTGTTGTTTTTCCTGACCGGCGCCATCGGCGGTCTGATGGTCGGAGCTCAGATCGGCGGCCACGCCTTACTCGTGCCGGCCACGATTTGCCTCGTTCTAGCCGCCGTCAGCGTGACGCGCAGCCGTAGGCGCCGCAACCAGCGGGAGCTTGCGGCCGCGGAAGCGGTGCCCGCCTAGGTCCTCAGGTCACCCCGTCCACGGCAGCCTGGGCGGCTTACGTAACAGAGCATTTGCTCTGTTACAATTGTCCTCATGCCCCGCCCTCGCGTCTATGACCTGGATCGCGTCCTCGATGCCGCCGAGGCGCTGGCGGTCGCCTCAGGTCCGGGCGCGGTGACCATCAGAGGGATCAGCGCGGCCATCGGCGTCTCCAACGGCGCGCTCTATCACAGCTTCGGATCACGGGCGGGTCTGTTGGCCCAGGCCTGGCTGCGGGCGGGCCGCCGCTTCCTCGACGCGCAAGCGGTAGTGGTGAACAACACCCTGTCAGCACCGGGCCGGGACGCCGGCATTGCGGCCGTGGCGGCCGCCGCTGACGCACCTGCGGTTTTCGCCGAGCAGCACCCGAATTCGTGCCGGCTGCTCCTGACCATGCCCCGTGACGAACTGCTCGATCCAGAGCTACCCGACGAAATCGCCTCTGAGATCAGCGATCTCGAGACGGCCTTGGTAGGGCTGATGATCCGGCTCGCACGCAGTGTCTGGGACCGTAAGGACACCGCTGCGGTGGACACCATCACGATGTGCATCGTCGATCTGCCGACCGCGGTCCTGCTGCGGCGCGACCGACTGCGCAGCGAAACGGCCCGCGAGCAGCTGCGCGCCGCCGTCCGCGCGGTCCTTGAAATCGAACCTCCAGCCATTCGTCACACCGAAAGGACTCTCAATGAAGAAGTCAAGCCGCCGACTCAGTGATGGGGGGTGAGTCGGGTTGCCAGGTGCGGTTGTCGCGGATGAGGGCGTAGAGGACGTTGGTGCGGCGTCGGGCCAGGCAGATGGTGGCGGGGATGGGCCGTTTGCCTTCGTCTCTTTTGCGCTGGTAGTAGGCCCGGGAGTGTGGGTCGCAGCGGATCGCGGTCAGTGCGGACATGTACATCACCCGGCGCAGGCGTCGGCTGTAGCGCTTGGGTGTGTGCAGGCGTCCGGTGCGTTTGCCCGAGTCGCGCGATACCGGAGCCAGTCCGGCCCAGGCCGCGAGTTGGTCAGCCGAGCCGATCAGCGCGGGATCGCCGACGGCGGCCAGGAGTTCGGCACCGAGGCGAAAGCCCATGCCGGGCAGACTGGTGATCACCTCTGCGAGCGCATGGCGTCGAAATCGGCCCTCGATATCGGCATCGGTGGTCTTGATGCGGTCATCGAGGGCAATCACCCCCTGGGCCAATTGGGCGACCAGTGCGGCGGCGACCTCTTCGCCGGGCAGGCGCACCGTCTGGGTCTTGGCGGCCGCTACCGCAGCCGCGGCGATCGGGGCTGCGTTGCGGACCCCGGCATCGGCCAGTATCCGAGTCAGTCTCGAAAGACCCTTCTGGCGGATCACTTTCGGTCGTTGATAACGCGAGAGCAGCACCACCCACCCCCGATCCTGGGTGAGCTGAGCGGTCCGCTCAAGGGCCGGGCACACCGCAATGAGCTGTTGGCGCAGCCGGTTGATGGTCCGGGTGCGATCGGCCACCAGGTCAGCCCGATGTGTGGTGAGCATCCGCAGCTCGGTGATCAGGTCATCGTCAGGACGCAGCACCGGCAGATCCGCGCCACGCATCCGGGACTGATCGGCGATCACCCGGGCGTCCTTGGCGTCGGTTTTGGCTTCACCGCCGCGGTAAGCCACCGAGGCCTGCCACACCGCACGCCCCGCCAAGTAACGCACCGATTTGCCGGCACCGGCCAGCACCGTCAGCAGCAGGCTGGCATACACGGAGGTCAGATCCACCGTCCACGACACCTCATCGGCCAGCCCGTCGATCTCCGCGAGCAGTTCACGGATCGGTTGCTCGTCGTTGACCAGCTTGCGCGACAACACCACCGCACCGGTGTCATCGACCACACACACCCAGTGGTGCTCCTTGCCGACATCCACCCCAGCCCACAACTGGCCACTCGTCATCGGACTCCTATCCGCTTGTCTTCCAACATGATCCCCACGGACGACCCCGCCAGCATTTCCTTAAACAAGCGATCACATCGCAGATCTCAATCAGCGGCCAGAGAAGTCCAGGCAGGACGGGCGG
>JAVROG010000059.1:0-6083 GCA_032162865.1 Mycobacterium sp.
TGGGTTTCGCCGCGACTGGCACGCCTACCGTGGGCCAAGCCGTCGCCAACGCCCGGCAACGAGGTGCGCGCCGCGTCGTGATTGCCTCCTACCTGCTGGCCGACGGCCTGTTTCAGGATCGCCTGTCCAGCTGCGGCGCCGATCTCGTGACGCGGCCGCTGGGCACGCATCCCGGATTGGCGCGACTGGTTGCGCACCGGTTCCGTGCTGCTGTTCTGCCCTCGGGTCCGGCGATCAAAATGCTTTGCCGTCAAGGCACGCTGACGCCAGCGACGCTTGATCTTTGCTGACATCCGGGTAATCCTGGCAACATGGCCCGTAACGAAGAGTCCTCGCGTGGGCTCCTCGACGACGTGGCGAAAATGCTGCGTCTGCCGTTCAGTACACCGGTGTTCATCGACAAGATCGTGACCGGGAGCGTCAACCAGGTGGGCCGTCGCACCCTTTACATGCTGATCACCACGTGGGACGCAGCCGGTGGCGGGCCTTTTGCCGCCAGCGCCATCGCATCCACCGGCCTGTCGAAGACCGCCGAAATAGTGCAGACCATGTTCATCGGTCCCGTATTCAACCCGCTGCTCAAAATGCTGGGGGCCGACAAGGTCGCCGTCCGGGCGTCGTTGTGCGCATCTCAGCTCGTCGGATTGGGCATCATGCGTTACGGGGTGCGCTCCGAACCGATGCACTCGATGACAGTGGAACAGCTCGTGGACGCCATCGGCCCGACGATGCAGCGTTACCTGGTCGGGAAAATCGACTAACCGTCGCGTCCTACTTAGGCGACAATCCGTGCGACTTGAATGTGACCGTCTGAGGTCACGCGCGCCGGGTACACCGGCACCGACACGCCCGGGTCATCCAGACAGGAACCGTCATCCAGTGCGAAAGCCTGCTTGAGGATCGGCGATTGGACCGTGACACGGCCGGCGCGGTCACCGACGATTCCGCGGGACAGCACAGCCGCGCCGGAGAACGGGTCGACGTTGCCCACCGCGCGCACCGAGCCGTCGTCGAGCCGGAACAGCGCCGCCTGAGTGCCGTCGTCGAGCAGCACGCCGACACCGCGGCCCGGGATCAGGCGGGCGTACTCACAGGCGGTCGTCCATACCTGAATGTCGTTGAGAAGTGTCATCGTTCATTCCTCCTTACTCATTGCGCTCACGATCGAACCTGTGGGATGCCAATGGGGACAGGTACTTTGCGTCCAGCACGTTCAGTGAAGGCCACCGTGGGGTCGTCGGCGCCGGGTGCGTTGACGAAGGAGACGAACCGCGACAGCTTGTCCGGGTCCTCGAGCACGCCCTTCCATTCGCACTGGTAGGTCGCAACGTGACGTTCCATGGCGGCTTCGAACTCCGCGGCCAGACCCAGTGAGTCATCACAGACGACCTCGCGCACGTGTTCCAGGCCAAGCGATTCCACCCACGGAGCGGTGCGCTGCAGCCGGTCGGCCGTGCGGATGTAGTACATGAGGAACCGGTCGATGTAGCGGACCAGTGTCTCGGCGTCCAGGTCACTGGCCATCAGCTGGGCGTGTTTGGGGGTCATGCCGCCGTTGCCGCCGACGTAGAGGTTCCAGCCCTGTTCGGTGGCGATTATGCCCACGTCCTTGCCACGAGCCTCGGCGCATTCCCGCGCACAACCCGACACACCCAGCTTGATCTTGTGGGGAGCCCGCAGGCCTCGGTAGCGCAGTTCCAGGTCGATGGCCAGCTGTACCGAATCCTGCTGCCCATAGCGGCACCAGTCGCTGCCCACACAGCTTTTCACGGTGCGCAACGCCTTTCCGTAGGCGTGGCCCGACTCCATTCCGGCATCGACCAATCGCTTCCAGATTGCCGGCAGCTGATCCACCCGCGCGCCGAACATATCGATGCGCTGGCCGCCGGTGATTTTGGTATAGAGCCCGAAATCCTGTGCGATCTGGCCGATCAGAATCAGATGCTCGGGCTTGATGTCACCACCGGGCACCCGCGGCACCACCGAGTAGCTGCCGTTCTTCTGGATGTTGGCCAGGAAGTGGTCGTTGGAATCCTGCAGCGAAGCTTGCTCCCCTTCCAGGATGTGGTCCGAACCGGTGGACGCCAGGATGGACGCGACCACCGGTTTGCAGATATCGCAACCCTTTCCGCGACCGAAGCGCTCCAGCAGCCCGGAGAAGGTGCGGATCTCGGTGGCCGAAATGATCTGGAAAAGCTCCGCCCGCGATTGGCCGAAGTGCTCACACAGCGCCTTGGACTGCTCGACCCCTTCGGCTTCCAGCAACTGCTTGAGCAGCGGGACGCACGACCCACACGACGTGCCGGCCGCTGTGCAGGACTTCAGGGCGGGCACATCGCCGCAACCGTCGGCGATGGCGCATTTCAGGTCGCCCTTGGTGACGTTGTTGCACGAGCAGATCTGCGCCGAGTCCGGCAGCGCCCCCACTCCCAGAGCGCCGGCGCCATCCCCGGATCCAGCGGGCGCGATGAGCGCCAGCGGATCTCCCGGCAGCTCGCTGCCGACCATTGGGCGCAACACCCCGTACGACGATGCGTCGCCCACCAGTACCCCGCCCAGCAGCGTCTTAGCGTCGTCGGAGAGCACGAGCTTGGCGTAGGTGCAGTTGACCGCGTCGTTGATGGCGACCTCGAGGCAGTTCTCGGTCGTGCCCATTGCGTCGCCGAAGCTGGCGACGTCCACGCCGAGCAACTTGAGCTTGGTGGACAGGTCCGCTTCGGGGAATTCCGCGACACCGTCGAGCAGTCGGTCGGCCACCACCTCGGCGCTGGTGTAGCCCGGCCCGACGAGGCCATAGCACCGCCCTTCGATGGCGGCGACCTCACCGATCGCGTAGATATCGGAATCGTTTGTGCGGCAGGCCAAGTCAGTGAGAACGCCGCCCCGTTCAGCGATTTGCAGGTCAGCAGCGCGCGCCAGCTCGTCGCGCGGCCGGATACCGGCAGCGAAGATCACCACGCCGGCGTCAATGACCTGTCCGTCGGACAGGCTGACCCGGGCCGATGCTGAACCGTCCGAATGAGCAACGGAGTCAATGGATTCGGTGCCACTTCCGACGTGGATGGAGATTCCGAGGTCGCCGATCATCCTGGCCAGCAACGCACCGCCGGCCTCATCGATCTGCTGGGCCATCAGCCGCGGCATCATCTCGACGACGTGCGTTTGTAATCCGAACTGGCGCAGCGCATTGGCGGCTTCCAGACCCAGCAGGCCCCCACCGATCACCACGCCGGTGGCGGGTCGGCCCGACTCCAAGGTGCGCTGCGCGCAAGCGCGGATTGCGTCGAGGTCGTCGAGGGTGCGGTAGACGCGGCACAACGGCAGGTCGTGGCCGGTCACCGGCGGGACGAAGGCATACGACCCGGTAGCCAATACCAGCGCGTCGTAGTTGTGCCGGCGGCCGTCGGCGGTGACCACTGTCTTTGTCGCACGCTCGATTTCGGCGACCCGGGTGTTCAGCAGCAATTGCACTTGCTGGTCACCGGCGTAGTCGTTACCCGGAAGTGCCAGCAGTCCGCGGTCCCAGCTTTCGGTGTAGGAGGTCAGGCCGACGCGGTCGTAGGCCGCATCGGCCTCCTCGGCCAGCACGGTGATCCCCCAGGAGTCGCTGGTGTCGCGGGCGCGCAGCGCCTCGACGAACCGGTGGCCCACCATGCCGTGACCGACCACGACGACACGCTGGACGCCAGCGCGCGCGGGAGTAGTTCCGGCTGAAGACATGTCAGGAGACTACGAAGCCGATGTTGCCGAAAATGACGCCGAATGTGAAGCACGCATCACACCGCGCTCACAACTGACAACTGTCTGTGTGACACCGTTCGCTCTCGGTGAACGCCCAGGTGGAACTTAAGCGTAGGAGACTCATGTTCTACCGGGTAGCCGACCATACAGCGTCGGGCACAGCTAACTCACAACGAAGTTAAGGAGTTGTCCATGAGTAATCTCACCGTATGGTCGCGACCGGCGTGGAACACCGACCGGTGGTTACGGGACTTTTTCGGTCCGGCCTATTCCGACTGGAAGGTAGCCGATCCTAGACCTGTGAACAGCGGATTCAATCCAGCGGCCGAGATCGTCAAAGACGGCGACGACGCCGTAGTCCGAGTGGAGTTGCCCGGTGTCGACGTCGAGAAGGACGTCAACGTCGAGGTAGACAAGGGCCGCCTGGTGATCCATGGCGAACATCGTGACGAGCACGCCGAGGAGAACAACGGCCGCATCTTGCGGGAGATCCGCTACGGGTCGTTCCGACGGTCGTTCCAACTGCCGGCACACGTCACCGGGGAGGCCATCGCGGCCTCATACGACGCCGGTGTGCTGACCGTCCGCGTCGCGGGCGCGTACGCCGGCGCTGCAGCGCAGCGCAGCGCGATTACGAAGTAAGAAGCTGGAATCCGCCGAGCGTGGGCCTACCTAGCGCCCACGCTCGGCGGCCAGCCACATCCTCAACGCCAGCGGTCGAGCAGTTCGTTGGCCCGGGCGGACAACGCAGACTGCAGGAAAGGCCCGAAGCTGATCCGGGCGATACCGAGCGGGCCGAATGCGGCCGGGTCATCCCGGTCCGGCACGGCGATCGCGTTGACTGGCAACGGCAGCTCAGTTGCCAAGCGCCGCAACGTTTCCGAGTCGTGTCGCCCGACCGGATAGAGAACATCGGCACCGGCTGCGGCGGCTTCGGTCAGCCGTTCGACAGCCAGATCGACGAGGTCGGGAGCCCCGCCGGATTGCAGATCATCCTTGCGCAGAAACACATCGGTCCGCGCATTGATCACCACATGCACGCCGGCCGCATCCGCCGCTGACCTCAAGGCGCCGACAACGTCGGCGTGTTCACCCGCCGACCGCAACCGCCCACCCTCGGAATGCACCGTGTCTTCGATGTTGAGTCCGACGGCACCAACCCCCAGCAGGCCCTCGATCAGGCGGGTGGCCGGCAGCCCGTATCCCGACTCCACGTCGACCGACACCGGCACCTCTACCGCCGCGGTGATCTGGGCTACCCGAGCCAGCACATCGTCGAACGACATGCCCTCGTTGTCTGGTTTGCCGATCGAATCCGCCAGCGGGTGACTGCCCACGGTCAGCGCGGCGAATCCGGCGCCCACCGCCAACTTCGCCGACCAGGCGTCCCACACCGTCGGCAGAATCACCGGGTTCCCCGGCTGATGCAGTTCCAGTAACGCCCGGGCGCGTTCGGGTTCACTTTGATGCGGCATGACTGTGCTGCTTTCTCGGCGCTATCCGGTAACGAGAGGCGGGCTTACCCGACGCCCGGGTGAGACAGCGGATAGTATCGGCTGACGTACTGTGATCCGTAACACCTTCAGCCCAGGGAGCATCGATTGTCCACCACCACCGAACTCGCCGAACTGCACGACCTCATGAGAGGCCTGCGGCGGTGCGTCACCTCGCTGAAATCGCGGTACGGCGACAACCCGGCGACGCGGCGGATCGTTATCGACGCCGACCGAATCCTCAGTGATATTCAATTACTCGACACCGATGTTGCCGAATTAGATTTGGCGCGAGCCACTGTGCACCAATCCGGCGAGAAGATCGCAATCCCAGACACCCAGTACGACAGCGATTTCTGGCGCGATGTCGACGATGAGGGTGTCGGAGGTCACAACCGCTCTTAACAGCCGAAGCCCGACTGATTAGCGGGCTTACTTTCTGTGTACCCTTCGACCTACAGCCCGTTCGAAGAGGAACACAATAGATGAGCGCACCAACGGCGAACCGTTCTGACTCCGGCGTCTTTTCGCCCACCCGAGCCCACATTGGGCAGAAGACGCTTCGCACCGACAGATGGTGGCTCCAGCCGCTCCGGATCAATCTCGGCTTCGCCGCATTCGTCATCTATGCGACGGCGCGTGCATTTCAGCAGCAGCACTACTTCGTCCCGCAGTACCACTACCTGACGCCGTTCTACTCACCGTGTGTCAGCAAGGGTTGTCTCGCCGAGGCCAGCGAGTTCTGGCCGCAGATATTGCCGGACGTGTGGTGGCTGCCGTATGCGGCGCTGACGCTGCCGTTCCTGCTGCTGTTCCGGCTGACCTGTTACTACTACCGCGGCGCCTACT
>JAVROG010000060.1:0-2910 GCA_032162865.1 Mycobacterium sp.
TGCACCGCGGAATCCGTCCCGACGGAATGCGCGGCGTCCGCCCGCACGTCGGCGGCCGAGTGTGCGCAGCCGGGGCTTCCGGTGCATGCGCTGACGTCCAGCCAGGGGGAGTTCTCGTCGAGCACCAGTCCCAACGGCGCCAGCACCCGCAGCGCGGCGTCGGCGACAGCCTCGTCGAGGTCGCACACCAGCACCGAACGCCATGGCGTAACCACCATCGGGGCCTCGATCGCGGCGAGGTACTCCGCGACTCGCGCGGGCAGGACACCTAGCGGCACCGCGGCGCCCAACGCGACCCGGCCATCGTCCTGGGCTATCCAGCCCACCGGCGCTTTGGAGACGGGCGGAAAGGGGGTGGCGCTGAGCCGGGTGCCGGGCAGCAGGCTTTCTATGTCAGCTAATTCGCTTATCCGCCAAGCATTTTCGGGAACCTCGGTGAACCGCACAGCGACTCCGACCAGTGTCGTGACCACATCGTCGGGCGCCATGCGCAGACCGGTATCTCGCCCCGTCAGCAGCAGTGCGCACCCGTCCTCGTAGACGTGCACTCCGACGTCGGCGCCCAGTCCGGACACGTCGGCGCGGCCGTCGTCGATGCTGAACCAGAACCGGCCGCCCAGTTCCACCAGTTTGGGCTCGGCACAGATCGCCGCATCCAGCGCGCTCACCCTGGCCCGCACGTCTGCGCGTCCGCCGGCGCGACCGGAAAGCGGCGAGGCGACAATGTTGCGCACCCGTTCGTGCGTCGCGGACGGCAGCAGCCCGGCGTTGGCGATGGCCTCGGCAACCGCCGCCACGTCGGTGATCGCACGCAATTGCACATTGCCGCGCGCGGTCAGCTCCAAGGTTCCCGAGCCGAAGCCACTGGAGATGCCGGCCAGCGCCGCCAGTTGTGTGGCGCTGATCTTCCCGCCGGGCAGTCGGACCCGGACCAGCGCGCCGTCGGCCGCCTGATGCACCTGCAGCGCACCCGGGCAAGCGTCGGTGTCGCGGGTTCGGGTCACCTGTCCACGGTAAGGCAGAACGCAGCGGTGAAAACACCTATTGTCTGGCCGCTTCGTAGGGCCACAGCCGCGCGCCGCGTCGGTACGGTCGGGCTCATACCGGGGGAAGTTGGTGGTTGTGATGACCCAGCAGCGTCAAATGAAAGTCGCGATAATCGGCGCCGGGGTCTCGGGCCTATGCATGGCGGCCAAGTTGGCCGATGCCGGCATCGACTCGTACACCGTTTTCGAGAAAGCCGACGAAGTCGGAGGCACCTGGCGTGATAACACGTATCCGGGTCTTACCTGCGATGTTCCGTCGCGCTACTACTCGTACAGGTTTGCGCCCAACCCGAAGTGGACACGGTTGCTGCCGCCCGGCCCGGAATTGCAGGCCTACTTCCGGCAGGTGGCCGACGAACGTGGCATCCGGCGCCATATCCGTTTTGGCTGCGATGTCACCAGAGCCGAATACGACGACGGGACATGGCATCTCACCACCACATTCGGTGAAGAGACGTTTGACGTTGTGGTCATCGCGACCGGAGTGCTGCGGATACCAAACTATCCCGACATCCCTGGGCGGGAGACCTTCGCCGGAGCGGCGTTCCACTCGTCGCGGTGGGATCACTCGATTGCCTTGCCAGACAAGCGAATCGGTCTGATCGGAAACGGGTCGAGCGGTGTGCAGATCATTGCGGAGCTCGGCGGCAAGGTGCGCCAGTTGACGCTGTTTCAGCGCACCGCGCAGTGGGTCTACCCGATGCCCAACCCGTATTACTCGCGGCTGACCAGACAGTTACTCTCGCGCTTGCCGGGGTTCAACGCTCTGGGCCACTGGTTTTGGGGGTCCTTCACCCGGCGGGTCTTCGGCGGCGCCCTAATCCGTTCGGGATGGCGCCGCAGTCTGGTCCAGGCCGCCTGTCGTTGGAACCTGCGGCTCTCGGTGCGCGACCCGGAACTGCGGGCCAAACTCACTCCGAATTACCAGCCGATGTGTAAGCGGCTGGCGATGTCGCGAAACTTCTACCGGTCGGTGCAGCACCCGACTGTCGACGTGATCACCGATCGGATCGAGCGCATTGAGCCCCGCGGCATCGTGACCGTCGATGGCACCCTGCACGAACTCGATATGGTGGTCTACGCCACCGGGTTTGACGCCAGGGCCTACCTGCGGCCGCTGAAGCTGATCGGGGAGGGCGGGATCGCTTTGGATGAGGCCTGGGCCGACGGTCCGATCGCGTATCGGTCGGTCGCTGTGCCGCGGTTTCCTAATCTCTTCATGCTGATGGGGCCGCATTCGCCGCTCGGTCAGCAGTCTTTCATGGCCATCGCCGAGGACCAAGCCGATTATGCGATGTGGTGGATCCGTCGGATCCGCAATGGTGTGGTGCGTACCGCCGCGCCGACGGAAGCGGCGACCAAGGAATACAACGAGCTCATGAAAGCCGCGCTACCGCAGACAATTTGGGCGTCGGGCTGCAGCAGTTGGTACCTGGGCAAGGATGGCCTGCCCGAGCTGTTCCCCTGGGCGCCGGAGACCCATAGCGAACTCTTGCGTCGACCCGAGCTCGCGGACTTCGACGTGCGCACCGCCTGACCGGCTCAGTCGTCGATGTGCATCGGTGGGTCAGCGAAGCCAAGACCCCCAGGGTGCTGGTCGGCACCCATCAAGTCGCATTGCCGTTCGGGCACTTGGAAGGAACTGGCGCCGCTAGGTACCCAGTGGGTAGATACCACGCAACGTTGCCAGGTGCCGTCAGGCTGGACGGGTCCATCGCACTTGCTGAGAACGGGTCCTCCGTACTGGCAGCCGGCGCTGGCCGGCGGCGCCGCGGCGATCAGCCCTCCGGCCATCAGCACGGCAGCCAGTCCTCCGACGATGTAGTGCTTCATGGTTTTCTCCCGTCACATCGCCGCTGGTGCG
>JAVROG010000061.1:0-4424 GCA_032162865.1 Mycobacterium sp.
CAAGGCTGGCTACCATGAGCCAACACGCGGAGATGCCGACGCTGACCTGGAGTGAATTGGGTGTGAGCGAGTTGCTGCCGACCGGAACGGTGACGCTGCTGTTGGCCGACGTCGAGGGCTCGACGCGCCTGTGGGAAACGCAACCCGAACAGATGACCGCCGCGCTGGCACTGCTGAACCGGACAGTCAACGACACCATCGCCGCGCACGACGGGGTGCGTCCGCTCGAACAGGGCGAGGGCGATAGCTTCGTCGCCGCCTTCGCTCGCGCCTCGGACGCGGTGGCCTGTGCTTTGGCGCTGCAGCGCGCACCGCTGGCCCCGATCCGGCTACGCATCGGGGTACACACCGGTGAGATTCAACTGCGCGACGAATCCAACTACGCCGGCCCGACCATCAACCGGACCGCGCGGCTGCGCGATCTGGCCCACGGCGGTCAAACGGTGTTGTCGGGTGCGACCGAACCGATCGTCGTTGACAGGCTGCCCGACGGGGTCTGGCTCACCGAGTTGGGTAGCTACCCGCTGCGTGATGTGCCACGTCCCGAACGGGTCGTGCAGCTATGCCACCCGGATTTGCGCAACGATTTCCCGCCGCTTCGGGTCCGCACTGTTGTTGCGTCGCGTAATCTTCCGGTTCAGCTGACGAATTTCGTTGGGCGCCAAGCTGAATTGGCGGAATTGCGTCAGATTGTGACGGGCAACCGTCTGGTCACATTAACCGGCGCCGGCGGTGCGGGTAAGACTCGACTTGCCGTCGAGGTCTCCTCGCAAATCGCCGGTGAAATCCCCGATGGGATCTGGTATGTCGACCTGGCACCGATCACCATTCCCGCTGTGGCAGCAGTGACTGTCGCGCGCACTCTGGGTCTGCCCGATCAGCCGGGCCGCTCCACCATTGAGCTGCTGGTGCGGTTTGTAGCCGAAAAAGAAATATTGCTGGTACTCGACAACTGCGAGCATCTGCTCGATGCGTGCGGAGCCCTGGTTGTCGAGCTGCTTGCGGCTTGCCGCCAGTTGAGGATTCTGACCACCAGCCGCGAACCGCTCGGCGTGCCCGGCGAAGTCAGTTGGCGGGTGCCCTCATTGTCGGTCGCCGATGAGGCCGTGGCGTTGTTTGCCGACCGCGCTCGGCACACTCGCCCCGAATTCGTTGTCAGCGAACACAACACCGCGCTGGTAGCGCAGATTTGCGAACGCCTCGACGGGATGCCGTTGGCGATCGAGCTCGCCGCAGCACGGA
The DNA here is from genome assembly GCA_032162865.1 of Mycobacterium sp. Lineage (GTDB taxonomy): Bacteria > Actinomycetota > Actinomycetes > Mycobacteriales > Mycobacteriaceae > Mycobacterium. The sequence continues at coordinate 1,243 of JAVROG010000061.1, forward strand.
TCCGGGCGCTGTCGCTCAAACAGATCGTCGACAGCCTGCACGACCGGTTCCGGTTGCTCACCGGGGGCGCACGCACCGCGGTGCGCCGCCAGCAGACACTGCGAGCCTCCGTGGATTGGTCACATGCGCTGCTCACCGCACCCGAGCAGGTCTTGTTTCGTCGGCTGGCCGTGTTCGCCGGCGGATTTGAACTGGATGGCGCCCAAGCCGTCGGGGCGGGCAGCGAGGTGGAGCTGTACCAGCTTTTGGATCAGCTGACTCTGTTGGTCGACAAGTCGTTGGTGGTCGCTTTCGAAACCAGCACCGACACCGGCGAGGGAATGCGATACCGATTGCTGGAAACTGTGCGCCAGTACGCGCAAGAAAAGCTCGGCGAGTCCGGTGAGGCCGACGAAGTACGCACCCGGCACCGCGACCACTACGCTGCCACCGCCGCAGAAATGGAATCTCGGGGCCACTCCGCCGATGAACAACTGCTGCATTGGGCACAGACCGAGATTGACAACCTGCGGGCCGCGTTCACCTGGAGTCGGGAGAGTTCCGATCTCGAAACGGCCTTGCGAATCATTATGTCGTTGCGGCCGTTGTGGTTACGGGGCGGCCGCATCCAGGAGGCGCTGGCCGGGCTGGACGCCATTTTGACCGACGAGCGTCGTTCGCAGGTAGCACCGGCGGTGTGGGCGGCCGCGGTGGCCGAACAGAGCATCCTCGCTGCCTTTATCGGTGTCGATACGGAACTGGGCCGGGCTCAGGAGGCGCTGGCAATCGCGCGTCAGCTCGACGACCCAATGCTGATCGCGCGGGCCCTCATCGCCTGCGGGATGGGCGCCGTCTACGACGCCGAGGTGGCCCAGCCCTACTTCGCGGAGGCGATCGGGCTGGTGCGCGCGGCCGGTGATCGGTGGAGCCTATGCCAGATCGCCAGCTATCAGGCGACGGTGGCCGTGATGGCCGGCGAACCCGTCGCGGCGCGCGTAGCCGCGGAGAATGGACGCGATCTCGCCGACGCGCTAGGCGACCGATTCTTCTCAGGAAACAACCGAGCGTGGCTAGGCCTTGCGCTGATGATGCAGGGGGATCTCGCCGAAGCAGAACGAGTTTCGGAGTCCTTGGTGCAAGAGGCTGAGGCGGCGGGGGACATGGTCATGAAGGTTTTTGGTTGCCTGGTCCACGGCGTCGTGCTCGCCCGCCAGGGGCGAGCGGCCGCCGCGCAGACCGCAGCGGAGGCCGCGTTGGCGGCTGCAGAGGGGCTGGGCGGGGTTTTTGAGGACACCGTGTACGCGATCCTCGCTGACGCGGCTTTGGCCGGCGGCGATGCCGCAGCGGCAAGGCAGTTGTGCGAGACGGCCTGGCGGTATACCAACCCACTGCGCGAAATGTTCCATAGAAGCGTCACCCCAACGGCCGAGGCCGCCTTGGCATGCGGTGATCTGGCGGCCGCCCGCCGCTGGGCCGACGACACCGTCGCGGTGGTCCCCGGTTGGCAGCAAGCGGTTGCGCTGACCGCGCGTGCCTTTGTGGCGCTCGCGCAAGGCGAACCGGAACAGGCCGAGCGCGACGCCCACGAGTCCCTCACGTTCGCAGCCCGCACCCAGGGATATTTGCGGGTGGACGACACTCTGGAATGCCTGGCCCGTCTCGCGGCCGACGACAGTCGACTTGAGTACGCGACGCGGTTGTTGGGCGCAGCGGAGACGATCCGGCAGCGCATGGGACATGCTCGCCTGCCGATGTATCAACCCGGGTATGACGCGGTGGTGTCTTTGGTTCGGGATGTCCTGGAAAACAATGATTTTGACGCTGCCTGGTCCGAAGGCGCAGCTTTGTCGACCGAGGAAGCGGTGGCCTATGCACAGCGCGGTCGCGGCGAGCGCAGACGCCCCGCCAGTGGCTGGGGATCGCTCACTCCAACGGAGCACGACGTGGTGCGTCTGGTCCGAGAAGGTCTGGGCAACAAGGACATCGGTGCGCGGCTTTTCATCTCGCCGCGTACCGTGCAGACCCACCTCACCCATGTCTATGCCAAGCTCGGGATCGCGTCCCGGGTTCAGCTGGTCCAACAAGCAGACCGACACACCTGACTTGATCCGGCAGGCCCCTAGCGCAATGGGACGTCACTCCGCAAGACTGATGCGATGACATCTTTGGCTGAGCAGGCGGTGTTCGCCTTCCTTCGTGTGCACGACAAGGTCTACCAAGCGACGAACGGCCGGATCGGGCATCGGGTGCCGGGTATGCCCCCCAGCCTGTTACTACACACGGTAGGCGCCAAAACGGGTCAGCCCCGCACCACAACGCTGTCCTACGTCAAGGATGGCGATGACTATCTGGTCGTAGCGTCCAAAGGCGGGGATCCCAGATCGCCCGGCTGGTATCACAACCTGAAAGCCAATCCCGACATCGAGATCAATCTCGGGTCAGATCGTGTCCTCGTCAGAGCCCAACCGGTGCTGCCCGACAGTCTCGACTATGCGCGACTGTGGAAACTCGTCAACGCGAACAACGCCAACCGCTATGTCGAGTACCAGAAGAAGACATCGCGCCCGATTCCAGTGATTGCTCTGAAACCGAGGCCCTAATGAGCGCTCTTGGCGCGAATCCACGCGGGCTGCAGCGAGGGATTTGCGCGGTCTCGCGGATGTAATGCGCGTTCGCGGCAGCGATGCTGGCTACCATGAGCCAACACGCGGAGATGCCACCGTTGACCTGGAGCGAGTTGGGTTTGAGTGAATTGTTGCCGACCGGAACGGTGACGCTGCTGTTGGCCGACGTCGAGGGATCGACGCGGCTGTGGGAAACCCAGCCTGAGCAGATGACCGCCGCTCTGGCTGAGTTGAATCGGGCCGTGGACGAGACGGTTGCCGCGTATGGCGGCGTGCGTCCGGTGGAGCAGGGCGAAGGCGACAGTTTTGTGGCAGCGTTTGCGAGGGCGTCGGATGCGGTGGGGTGTGCGGTGGCGTTGCAACGCGCGCCGCTGGCCCCTATCCGGATACGGATTGGCGTGCATACCGGCGAGATTCAGTTGCGTGATGAGGGCAATTACGCGGGTCCCACAATCAACCGCACCGCGCGGATCCGCGATTTGGCCCATGGTGGTCAGACGGTGTTGTCGGGGGTGACCGAGTCGCTGGTGGTGGATCGGCTTCCCGAGGGCGTGTGGCTGACGGATCTGGGCCGCTATC
>JAVROG010000062.1:0-3301 GCA_032162865.1 Mycobacterium sp.
TCCACGTTGAGCCGCAGCAACGGCTCGGTGTTGGAGGTGCGCAGGTTGAACCAGCTGTCCTCACCGAGGTCCACCGTCACCCCGTCCAGGTGGTCGATGGACTGAATCCGGCCGGCGAAGGTCTTCAGTACGGCGTCCACGCACGCCGGCGCATCGGCGACGGTGAAGTTGATCTCACCGGACGACTCGTACCGCTGGTAGTCGGCGGTCAATTCCGACAGTGGTCGATCCTGCTCGCCCAGAGCGGCCAGCACATACAGCGCGGCCAGCATTCCGGAGTCGGCGCCCCAGAAGTCGCGGAAATAGTAGTGCGCCGAATGTTCCCCGCCGAAGATCGCGCCCGTGTCGGCCATCAGCGCCTTTATGTAGGAGTGGCCGACACGCGAACGCAGCGGCGTACCGCCGCGCTCCACCACCAACTCGGGGACCGCCCGGGAGGTGATGACGTTGTAGATCACGGTGGCGCCGATCTCGCGGTTGAGTTCGCGGGCGGCGACCAGGCTGGTCACCGTCGACGGCGACACCGGCTCGCCGCGTTCGTCGACGACGAAGCACCGGTCGGCGTCGCCGTCGAAGGCCAGCCCGATATCGGCGCCGGTTTCGCGTACGTAGTTCTGCAGGTCCACCAGGTTCGCCGGGTCCAGCGGGTTGGCCTCGTGATTGGGGAACGACCCGTCCAACTCGAAGTACAACGGCAACATCGTGATCGAGTCGATCGCACCGAAGACCGCCGGCGCGGTGTGGCCGGCCATGCCGTTACCGGCGTCCACCGCCACCCGCAGCGGACGCAGGTCGGAGTTGTTCACCAGCGAGCGCAGGTACACCCCGTAGTCGGCCAGCACGTCTTTATCGGTGATGGAGCCGGTCGGCCCAGCCCACCTTTCGGTGGCGGGGACCCGACTGATCAGGTCCTCGCTGATGGTCTTCAGGCCCGTGTCGGCACCGACCGGCAACGCCCCCGCCCGGCACAGTTTGATGCCGTTGTAGGCCGCCGGGTTATGGCTTGCGGTGAACATCGCGCCGGGGCAGTCCAGCAGGCCCGAACCGAAATACAACTGGTCGGTGGACGCCAAACCGATGCGCACCACGTCCAGACCCTGGCCCGTGACCCCGGTCGCGAAGGCAGCGGCCAGCGACGGTGAACTGTCGCGCATATCGTGACCGATCACCACTTGGTGGGCACCCTCGGCGCGCATCAGTCGGGCGAAGGCGGCGCCGACATCGGCGACGAAGGACTCGTTGATCTGTTCACCGACCAGCCCGCGCACGTCATAAGCCTTGATGACACGGTGGACAGCCTCGGCGGGCCAAGACATTCTCCGGTACTCCTGACGACCTGGATTTCTTCGACTCTTGGCCGTCAGCCTATCGGCCTGGCAGGGTCGCGCACCCCAACAGTCACCGAACGGATCCGACCCGTCCGGACGTACCGCCCTCGGCTAATGCCGAAACTAGTTGGGGGGATCTGGCAACACGCGTAGATGTCCACGCCGACGTCCGGACCGATGCTCGGGCGGTGCGAGCAGACCACCGCTGGGCGAGGCGGCGTGGACTCCCGCATGCTGCAATTGCGGATCGATCACGACGCCGCTCGCTCGCGAGACCTCGTCGTAGCCGTCATAGGTGTCGCGGCCATGCCCGCCCTTGGCGTCATGAGCACCGAAGCCGGTCACGAGTGCGCCCGCGCGCGGGGCGCCCGCGCCACTTTCGCGGACCGCGTCGGCCAGCGCCACCAGTTCGTCATCCTCATCGGGATGGGTGGGCAGCGGCCCGGCATGGCGCACGAGTTCCCAACCACGCGGCGCGGTGATGCGGCCGGCGTGTTTGACACACAGATCCCAGGAGTGGGGTTCTCGCACCGTAGCGAGCGGGCCGACCACCGCCGTCGAGTCCGAATAGACGAACGTCAACGTTGCCACTGCATAGTGCGGACACCCGGGCCGGCAGCAGCGACGGGGTACGTTCACGCTCGAAAGGCTATCGTGCGCAAACGCTGTGCAAGGGCCGGACACGCGCATCGGTGGGCGCGATGTGCAACCGTTACCATCGGCCCGTGAGCGATTCCCGCGGCTTCTCGCAAAGCGGCCGGTCCGGGGGCAGATCGGCGGGGCCGGCCGCGCACCGGGGGCGGCGGGGCCGCGACCTACGGGGCCCGCTGCTACCGCCGACGGTGCCGGGCTGGCGGAGCCGGGCCGAACGGTTCGACATGGCGGTCCTCGAGGCCTACGAACCCATCGAGCGGCGCTGGCAGGACCGGGTGTCAGACCTCGATGTCGCGGTCGACGAGATCCCGCGCATCGCGGCCAAGGATCCGCACAGCGTGCAGTGGCCGCCCGAAGTCATCGCCGACGGGCCGATTGCGCTTGCCCGGTTGATCCCCGCCGGAGTCGATGTCCGCGGTAACGCGACGCGGGCACGAATAGTCTTGTTCCGCAAGCCAATCGAGCGACGGGCCAAGGACACCGTCGAACTCGGCGAATTGCTGCATGAAATCTTGGTGGCCCAGGTTGCCATATATCTGGACGTCGAGCCCTCAGTCATCGACCCGACGATCGACGACTGACCTCTTGCCAGCTGATCCCGATGGTGGCGACCCGCTGCGCCCGGCTACGCCGCGCTTGCGATCGCCACTGATCCTGATGGTGGCGACCCGCTGCGCCCGGCTACGCCGCGCTTGCGATCGCCACTGGTTCAGATGATGCCGCGCTTGAGGCGGCGACGTTCGCGCTCGGACAAACCGCCCCAGATGCCGAACCGCTCGTCGTGTGCCAAGGCGTACTCCAGGCACTCGTGGCGGACCTCGCAACCCAGGCAGATCTTCTTGGCCTCGCGAGTGGAGCCACCCTTCTCCGGGAAGAAGGCTTCCGGGTCAGTCTGGGCGCACAGCGCTTTGTCCTGCCACTGATCGGCGGGAATTTCTTCGTCCGGCAGCGCCTCGGGGTCGTACGGGGCAGGCGCGTCGGGGACCACGCTCAAATGAGGACGCGTGTGTGCCGTCGGCATCGGCACGGCTGTGACAGCCGAGTCGAAAGTGGTGGGTGTGCTTCCCGTTACGCCCCGGAGGTACTCATACGGCATGCCCCCGCCTCCTCACAAATAGAGAGTGAAATGAATTCCCACTGTTCTGATGTACAGCTACCCAATTCGAACAAGTGATCGAATCTCGGTCTGCGACACCGGAACCGGCCGGCCAACCGGGAATGACACTGATGTGATTAGACACGCCTTGTTGACGCTGGTCAAGCACTTCGGCGCAATTCCATACCATCTCGTAATCAATTTTCCGCGGTTCTGTTGTTGA
>JAVROG010000063.1:0-9025 GCA_032162865.1 Mycobacterium sp.
CTGAAAATGGCCAGTGGCGAACAGATCTGGGCGCAGGCCTGGTCGGAACCGGAGGCTGGCAGCGACTTGGCGTCGTTGCGTTCCACCGCGACCAAGACGGAAGGCGGGTGGCTGCTCAACGGCCAGAAGATCTGGAGTTCGCGAGCGCCGTTCGCCGACATGGGCTTCGGGCTGTTCCGCTCCGATCCCGCTGCACAGCGGCACAACGGCCTGACGTACTTCATGTTCGATCTCCAGGCCGAGGGCATCACGGTGCGCCCGATCGTCCAGCTCGGTGGGGACACGGGTTTCGGCGAGATCTTCCTCGATGACGTCTTCGTACCCGACTCAGACGTCATCGGTACCCCGAACGAGGGCTGGCGCGCGGCGATGAGCACGTCGAGCAACGAGCGCGGCATGTCGCTGCGCAGTCCCGCCCGCTTCCTTGCCGCGGCCGAGCGACTGGTGCAGCTGTGGAAAGACAGCGGATCGCCGCCCGAGCTGGCCGAGCGGGTGGCTGACGGGTGGATCAAGGCACAGGCCTACCGGTTGCAGACCTTCGGCACCGTCACCCGGCTGGCCAGCGGCGGCGAGCTGGGCGCGGAATCGTCGGTCACCAAGGTGTTCTGGTCCGAACTGGATGTAGAACTGCACCAGACCGCTCTCGACATCCGGGGCGCTGACGGCGAGTTGGCCGGGCCCTGGACCGAGGGCCTGCTGTTTGCGCTGGGCGGCCCAATCTACGCCGGAACCAACGAAATCCAGCGCAACATCATTTCTGAACGACTGCTGGGTCTGCCCCGGGAGAAGCGCTGATGGAATTCGCACTGGACGAACAGCAACGTGACTTCGCGGCCAGCATCGATGCGGCGCTGGGCGCCGCCGATCTGCCCGGCACCGTTCGGGCCTGGTCGACCGGCGACGTCGCACCCGGCCGCAAGGTGTGGGAGCAACTGGCCGACCTCGGCGTCACCGCTCTGATCGTGTCGGAGAAGTTCGACGGACTCGACGCATCGCCGGTCGACCTGGTGGTTGCGTGCGAGCGCCTTGGACGCTGGTGCGTGCCGGGCCCGGTCACCGAATCCATCGCTGTCGCACCGATACTGCTTGCGGACGACGACCGCAGCGCGGGCCTGGCTTCTGGCGAGTTGATCGCCACCGTCGCCCTGCCGCCCGACGTTCCTCGCGGCGTCGACGCCGACACCGCCGGACTGGTGCTGCTGGCCGGCGATGACGGCGTCACCGAGGGGCAGGCCGGTGACCGCCACGAGTCGGTCGATCCCAGCCGTCGCCTCTACGACGTAACGACAACGGGTGAGCCTTGGCAGGCCGACGTCGCCCGCGCTGCTGAGTTCGGGGCCCTGGCCACCGCGGCGCAACTGGTGGGCGCGGCCGAGGCCCTGCTGACCGGCAGCGTCGAGTACGCCAAGCAGCGGTCGCAGTTCGGTCGGGTGATCGGCTCGTACCAGGCGATCAAGCACAAGCTCGCCGACGTTCATATCGCGGTCGAGTTGGCCCGCCCCCTGGTGTACGGCGCGGCATTGACGTTGCAACCGCGCGATGTGAGCGCTGCGAAAGTGGCAGCGGGCGAAGCGGGTCTGCTGGCGGCGCGCACGGCATTGCAGACCCATGGGGCAATCGGTTTCACTCAGGAGCACGACCTGTCGCTGTTGTTGCTGCGGGTGCAGGCCCTGCGCTCGGCGTGGGGTACCCCGGAGGTCCATCGGCGACGAGTGCTGGAGGCGCTGTGACTCTGACCGCCGCCGGCGACGACGCGGAGCGAAGCAATGTGGAGGAGCGACGTAGATGACCGAAGAACGGGAGATGCTGCGGGAAACCGTTGCCGCCCTGGTAGCAAAGCATGCGGGTCCGGCAGCGGTGCGTGCGGCGATCGAGTCCGAACGCGGCTACGACGAGTCACTGTGGCAACTGCTATGCGAACAGGTCGGTGCGGCCGCGCTGGTGGTCCCCGAGGAACTGGGCGGAGCCGGTGGCGAACTCGCCGATGCGGCAACGGTTTTGCAGGAGTTGGGCCGCGCTCTGGTGCCCTCTCCCCTACTCGGCACCACTCTCACTGAATTCGCCCTGCTGGCCGCCGCCGAGCCCGACGCCGCGACACTGGAGGCCCTCGCCGAGGGAACTTCCATTGGCGCGCTGGTGTTGGACCCGGATTACGTGGTCAACGGTGACATCGCCGACGTCGTCGTCGCCAGCACCGATGGCCGACTCAGCAGGTGGACCCAATTCACTGCTGAGCCCGTCACCGCTATGGATCCGACCCGCAGGCTGGCCCGGGTACAGGCGCAGCAGACTGCCGATCTGGGACCTGACCCAGGCCTGGCCGACATCGCGGCGATTCTGTTGGCCGCCGAGCAGATCGGCACCGCCGAACGCTGCCTGGAGCTGACCGTCGAATACACCAAGAGCCGAGTGCAATTCGGCCGCCCGATCGGCAGCTTTCAGGCGCTCAAGCATCGGATGGCGGACTTGTACGTTGCGGTCGCCGCGGCTCGGGCCGTGGTCAATGACGCGTGCGACGAGCCCACCACCACGAACGCCGCGACCGCGCGACTGGCCGCTACCGAGGCGTTGAACACCGTTGCCGCCGAAGGCATCCAGCTGCATGGCGGCATCGCTATCACCTGGGAGCACGACATGCATCTGTATTTCAAACGTGCTCATGGCAGTGCCCAATTGCTCGACCCGCCGCGAGACCTGCTGCGCCGACTGGAATCCGAGGTTCTCCAGCAATCGTGAAAAATCGTGTCGCGCTGCGCGCCGGTATCCCGCCGTTTTATGTGATGGATGTCTGGCTGGCAGCCGCGGAACGTCAACGTAGCCACGGCGACCTGGTGAACCTGTCCGCCGGACAACCGAGCGCGGGCGCCCCGGAACCGGTGCGTGCAGCCGCCGCGTCCGCCCTGCATCTCAACCAGTTGGGTTACACCGTGGCACTGGGCATTCCAGAGTTACGTGCCGCGATCGCCGCGGATTACCAACGCCAACACGGCATCAGCGTCGAGCCGGACGCCGTGGTAGTCACCACGGGCTCGTCGGGCGGTTTTCTGCTGGCATTTCTGGCGTGCTTCGACGTCGGCGACCGGGTGGCGATGGCCAGCCCCGGCTATCCATGCTATCGGAATATTCTGTCCGCATTGGGATGTGAGGTGGTCGAAATCCCGTGCGGGCCCCAGACCCGGTTCCAACCCACTGCGCAGATGCTCGCCGAACTCGACCCGCCGGTGCAGGGCGTCATCGTTGCCAGCCCGGCCAATCCCACCGGAACGGTCATACCGCCCGAGGAACTGGCGGCGATCGCTTCCTGGTGCGACGCCACCGGCGCCCAGTTCATCAGCGATGAGGTGTACCACGGCCTGGTCTACGAAGGGGCCCCACAGACTAGCTGCGCCTGGCAGACGTCTCGTAATGCCATCATCGTCAACAGCTTTTCGAAGTACTTCGCGATGACAGGCTGGCGGCTGGGCTGGTTGGTGGTGCCCACGGAGTTACGCCGCGCGGTGGACCGACTGACCGGCAACTTCACCATCTGCCCGCCGGTGTTGTCGCAGGTCGCGGCGGTGTCGGCGTTCACTCCCGAGGCGACTGCTGAGGCCGAGGCGAACCTGCAGCACTATTCCCTGAACCGGTCACTATTGCTCAATGGCCTGAGCGGAGTGGGAATCGACCGGTTGGCGCCCACCGACGGCGCGTTCTACGTCTACGCCGACGTTTCCGACTTCACCACCGACTCGATGGCGTTCTGCTCAAAGCTGCTGGCCGACACTGGCGTTGCGATCGCACCCGGCATCGACTTCGACCTGGCTCTCGGCAGCTCCTATGTCCGGCTGTCCTTCGCCGGACCCACGGACGATATCGAAGAGGCCCTACGCCGGATCGGTGCCTGGCTGCCGAGCCAGTGAGGCGTCGATACGGCCCTCAAGCGCGCCGCGGTCTCCGACGTCTGCCACGTTGATGCCGAATCGTTCGCTCATCGTGTCCACGACCGCGGCGGCGTCGTCGAGCAGGATTTTCTCGCTCCCGCTGGCCCGGTGGATGACGAGGTTGCGGCCGGACAGGTTCACCCGGCCGCCATCGGTAACCATCGCCACAGTCAGGCCCGTGACGAAATGTGATGCGGGGTGAGTCGAGACGTACCAGCTCCCCACCGTCAGATCGATCTGCGGCTGGGTTCGGTTGGTGAATTCGTACAGCGCCTGCCAATTGTCACGGACCTGTGCTTGCAGCACCAACCCGTCGCCGCGGTCCTCGAGGCGGTACGGCTCGTGCGTCGTCTGCTGCGCATTGCCGGTTTCCAGCCGCAATGGCGAAGTGGGCGTTTGGCCGCCGAACCCGACATCGACGAGATACGGCCCGGGGCAGCCCGGGAACGTCACGGCAAGCACGGTGTGGGTCTGAGCCGGCACCGGTGCGTTCGGCGGCGCCATCCAGACCACTCGGCCGGCCAGTCGGCGCACCCGATATCCGAGTTCGGCCAGCACATAACCCATCAAGCCGTTCTGTTCGTAGCAGTAGCCGCCGCGGCGACGCCGAACGAGCTTGTCGGAGAGGGCGGCCGGGCTCAGATCAGCGACTGGCACGCCCGTGAACGGGTCCAGGTTTTCGAACGGGATCTTCCGAGTGTGGGCAGTTATCAGGTCCTGCAGGACGTCGAGAGTCGGCTCGGTAGCGCCGCAATACTCAATGCGGTCGAAATACGCGGTCAGGTCCAGTGCCATAACAGCCATTCTGAACCGAGCGCCGTCGGGCCGGCGCAGGCCCCAATGCTCTTTGCCTACGTTGCGCCCGCGCGACCCGCGGAAACGATAGTCGCCGGAACGGCACCTATCCAACGGGAGATTCGCTACTGTTGACCACGCGAATCATCCAACGGCGCGGACGGGAAGCGCGGAAATTATGTCTCAAGAACCTCCGGCGGAGGGCGGCGCGGCGCCAGAAGCGATCATTGTCGAGTTGGCCGAAGCCGGTTTCCAGGAAGCGCGGGAAGTCGGCCGCGGTGGCGCCGGGGTGATCTACCGCTGTTATGAGACGGCCCTCGGGCGAAGCGTCGCAGTCAAGATGCTGCCGTCCCATCTCGACCAGGGGAGCAGGGAACGTTTCCTGCGCGAGGGCTACGCGATGGGCGGGCTATCCGGACACCCGAACATCGTCCACATCCTGCGCGTCGGCGTGACCACGAGCAACCGGCCATACATCGTAATGCCTTACCACGCTCCGGATTCCCTGGCGGTGCGGCTGCGGCATGAGGGTCAAATCCCTTGGCCCGAGGCGTTGCGGATCGGCGTGAAGTTGTGCGGGGCACTGGAAACCGCGCACCGGAACGGCACCCTGCACCGTGACATCAAGCCGGCTAATGTGCTGATCAACGATTACGGCGAACCGCAATTGAGCGACTTCGGCATTGCCCACATCGATGGCGGCTTCGAAACGGCAACCGGGTTCTTTTCCGGCACGATCGACTACACCTCGCCCGAAGTGATGACCGGTAATCCGGCGACCGTGGTGGCGGACGTCTACTCCCTCGGCGCAACCATCTACGCGCTGATCGCCGGCAATGCGGCGCACGAGCGGAGGAAGGGCGAGGACCTCTTAGCGCAGTACCTCCGCATCAGTTCCACCGGAGTCCCGGATATGCGTCCCGAAGGGATCCCCGACGCGGTGTGCACAGCGATCGAGAAGGCGATGTCGCTCGATCCCGAGCAGCGACCCCAATCAGCGGAAGAGTTTGGTCACCTTCTGCAGGCCGCGCAGCGCGCCAGCGGGTTGAAGCCGGACGCAATGGCCATCACCAGGGTGGCGGACAGCACCGGGCGGACATCGATCCTTTCCCCCGGCGTTCCGGTGACACCTCCCGAGTCGACCGGCCACAGCCAACAAGCCCAGCCACCCGCCTCGGACACGTCGAACATGCAGTCACCGACCCGTTACATACCGTCTCCCAGCGAGTCTTCACAGGTCACGGATGGCCTGCCGACCAGCCAAGTTGCACACACTCAACAGCGGCCTGCGTACCCGCCAGATTCGGGCACTTTCGGCACGGGGGGTGTGCCGCCCGTGCCGCCGAGCACGGGGGGTGTGCCGCCCGTGCCGCCGAGCACGCCGCCGCAGACAAAAGGCCGACTCAATCCGTCGGCGATCAAGAAGAGTCGCCTGGTGATGATCGGCGCGATTGTCGTGGCACTGCTGTTGGTCGCCGGCGGTGTCTTCATTGCGATGTCACAGGACAAGAAGAGCACTAACGCAACGAGTCAGCCGAAGCCCCCGGCGCCGGTTCAGTGGAAGCCGATTACCAATGCACGCATCGCGCGCGACGCGGTTGCGGCCACTCAATCCGACGGCACGATATGGATCTTCGGCGGCATCGGAAGCGACGGCGCAGTCACCGCACGCCATGAGGGATATGACCCCGCGATCGACGAATGGAAGGGCGGCGACGACCTTCCCGTTCCGATCCAGCGCGCCTCGGCCGTGACCTGGCAGGGCAACCCGGTGGTGCTGGGCGGCTGGAAGACGACCGGCGCCAAACCGGTTGCCACCGACCAGGTTTGGCGAGTGGTGAACAGTCATTGGGTGGAGCTCCCGCACCTGTTGCAGCCCAGGGCTGCTGCCGCGGCAGCGGTGGTCGGTGACCGCATCATCGTCACGGGCGGTGTCGACGCTGATGGCGCACTGCTGAACACGACCGAGGTCTTCGACGGCAACTCCTGGACCCTTGGAGCGCCCATACCGACTCCGCGGCAGTTCCTGGCCGCAGCCACCGACGGCAAGTTGGTGTACACGGTTGGAGGAGCGAGCGGAAGCACGGATTCGGCTGCTGTCGAGGCATATGACCCGGCAGCGAAGGCCTGGACGACGCTGCCCTCGCTGCCACGACCGCGGAGCGATCTGGGCGTGGCAATCGCTGACGGCCGCCTGGTGGCACTCGGCGGCGTGTCCGGCGGCCAAGTCCTCAAGAATGTGTCCGTGTTCGACCTGACAGCCAAGACATGGGACAGCCTGCCGGACATGGCCACCGCGCGTCACGGCATGGCGGTCGCCGCGGTGGTAAAGACCATCTACGCGATCGGGGGGTCAACCGGACCCGCCGATCAGCAGGTGGTCTCGTCAGCGGAGTCGCTGACCCTGCCAATGCGCAAGACGCAGCCGGCGGCCCAGTGGCGCACCCTGCCGGACGCCAAGAGTCCCCGGCTGATGATGGCGTGGACCGTGCTCAACGACAAGATCTGGCTCATGGGCGGCCTCTACATGGGAGCCATCCTGAACACCGTCGAGAGCTACGACCCGCGCACGGGGGTCTGGGAAACCGGCCCTCCGTTGCCCGTGGGGCTGCACCACGCGGCGGCGGCAACATACCGCGGCGAGGTGGTGGTGCTCGGGGGCGCGACCGACAATATCGCCGACGCGTCCAATAGGGTCTTCGCGTTGCGCGGGAACAACTGGGTCGAGTTGCCCGCGCTCACGCACGCTCGGGCCGCGCCGGCGGCCGCGGTGGTGGGCGACAAGCTTGTGGTGGTCGGCGGACAGAATGCCAAGCAAGTGGTGCCCCAGACCGAGGTTTTTGACGGCAGTTCGTGGAAAGACGCCGCCGACATGCCGACGCCGCGCGAGCACCTGGCTGCGGTATCCGACGGAACCTACGTGTACTCCGTCGGCGGACGGTTCCTCTCCGCCGACAAGAACTCCGCGGCATTCGAGCGGTTCGACCCGGGTACCGGCGCGTGGACCAAGTTGGTCGATATGCCGACCCCGCGCGGAAGTTACGGTGCCACCTTCATCGACGGGCGAGTGGTAGCCATTGGCGGCGAAGAACCGACGCAGGTGCTGGCTGTGGTGGAGTCCTACGACATCGCCGAGGCCAAATGGTCCAGGCTCATACCCATGCCGACCGCGCGCCACGGTGAGGCGGTTGCGACGGTAGGCCACACCATTTACGTGATCGGTGGCGCAAATCGGCCCTCCCACGAAGGCGGTACCGCGACGGTCGAGGCGCTGGACTTCAACTAACGCTCAGATCCTTTGTTTTATCTCTGTTGAATATGGGGACTCGGTAAGGACGGCTGAAGCACCAACCGCAAACCGACCTACCAACGGAGCTCATCATGAGTACCAGCAATATCGTCTGGATTGTGATTGCCGCGCTAGTGGCCATCGCGGTCATCGCCGGCTTAGTCATCGCCGCGAACAGGGCAAAGCGTCGCCGCCGCATACAGGAGGCGGAGGGGATCCGAGAGCAGGCCAGGACGGACACTGCCAGGGTCGAACGCCGCGAGGCACTCGCGCAGGAAACGGCGGCCAGGGCGCGCGCCGCTCAGGCCGAGGCTGAGGCCAAAGCCGCCGAAGCCGCCCGGCTGCAGGATCGCGCGGCCGCCCACCAGAGCGAGGTGGCGACATCGCGCGAACAACTCGATGAGCAGTGGAAGCGGGCCGACCACCTCGACCCGACAACCCGGCGAGAAGACGAAGAACGCAGCGAAACCCGCGACGAGCCCGTCCGAGATGAGGCGCGGGGCAACGAGTCCGGCAATTACACCGATCCCGACGTCGGTCGTCGCGATGCCGAGCATTACCGCGGGGCGCCCACCTGACCCCTGATGTGCATGGCGACGCTGCTGCGGAGAATTCCCCATAATCCTTCGCAGCAGCGTTCTGCGTACTCGAATTAAAGTCGACTCACAGCTTTTCGGCTTTGGGCGGCGATCTGCTGCTCACGCGCATACAGCAACCCGTAGGTAAAGCCGTTCTCCCCCGGCGTCGTTCCGGCCGCTACCGCCATCCGCCGAAGCGCGTCGGTAGCGACCACCGCGTCCTGATGGTCACCCAACACGGTCTGAATATGCTTGAAGTGCTTGATGGTTCGCGTCGCGCTCTTGTCTAACGGTTTGCGCAGTTCGGCGGCGTAGCGGGCACGCTTTGCGGCTTTGCGTGCCCGATGCAGCAGTTCGCCGGAGCCACCTTCGAGAGCTTGCGCCAACAGCCGATCCGCCTTGTGCCGTGCACGACCGGCCCGCTTGGCTAGGACCTTGCCGTT
>JAVROG010000064.1:0-5383 GCA_032162865.1 Mycobacterium sp.
GTCACATCGAAAGCCGACGCGATGGCGTTGCTCGAGGAAGCCGAGGCAGACGCCGCCGAAGCCGAAGCGTTGGCCGCCGCTGCTCGCGCGCGTGCCCGCGCCGCCCGGCTACGGCGCGAAGTGCGGGCGAGGGCCGAGGCAGAGGCCGCCGAGGTAGACGCCGTCGACACCGACCCGGACGCGGACGACGTCGACGAGTCCGATTCAGAGACCGACGAGGACGACGTCGACGAGTCCGATTCAGAGACCGACGAGGAGACGGTCGAAGCCGCGGCGCCGGAATCCCGGCTGGCCAGGTGGCGACGCCGGTTGCCGTCACTATCAGCGACTTCCAAAGTGGCCGCGATCATCCTCATCTGCGCATTTGTCGGCGCCACCGGATACATGCTGTGGTATGAACGTCACGCCACCGAGCGACAGCAGCGCGCCGCGAACTTCGTCGCCGGGGCCAAGCAGGGCGTCGTCAACATGACCTCCTTGGACTTCAATAGGGCCAAGGAAGACGTCCAGCGGCTGCTTGACAGCTCCACCGGCGAATTCAGGGACGACTTCCAGCAGCGTGCAAAGGATTTCGTGTCGGTGGTCGAGGAGTCCAAGGTGGTCACCCAGGGAACGATCAACGCAACGGCCGTCGAATCTATGGGCGAGCATTCCGCATCGATATTGGTCGCGGCGACATCGCGGATCACGAATGCCGCGGGCGCCAAGGACGAAGCACGCGTGTGGCGACTCCGGGTAACCGTGACTGAAGAAGGTGGACAGTACAAGATGTCGAAGTTGGAGTTCGTACCGTGACCGATGAAAGCCGCGAAACCGGCGACATCGAAACCACCGAGACCGCAGAGGCCGTTGCTGACGATCCGGACGAAGCCGAAAACGAGGCCGGCGAATCGGTGACCGAGGCTCGCGCCGACGACGACTCTCCAGGACGGCCCAAACGCGAGCAGCGTAACTGGTCTCGCGGGCTACGCAAGGTGAAAGTCCTTCCCGTGGCGCTGGTCCTGCTGCTGCTGACATCCGCCGGTGTGGCGACGTGGGTTTACTTTGAGCGCTATCAGCCAAACCGACAGACCGACCCCGGCGTCGCCGAGGCCGTCGTCAGCGCGGCATCACAGGGAACGGTTGCGCTGCTCTCCTATTCACCCGAGTCGCTGGATAAGGACTTTGCCAACGCCAAGTCGTACCTTTCCGGGGATTTCCTGTCTTACTACAACCAATTCACCGAGCAGATCGTGGCTCCGGCGGCGAAGCAAAAGTCGCTGAAAACTACCGCCCACGTGATCCGGGCCGGAGTGTCGGAGTTGCACCCGGACTCGGCGGTGATCCTGGTGTACGTCGACCAGAGCACCACGAGCAAGGACAAGCCCGAACCCGCCATGTCGGCCAGTAGCGTACGGGTGAGCATGATCCGGAGCAATGGCACCTGGCTGATCACCAAGTTCGACCCGGTTTAGGAGAACTCGTTTGGGTCACCGCTGACGTCGAGCGTGCAACCGGCACACTCGGAGCACAGAACCTAGCCGCGCGGCAGGCCAAGCACGCGCTGCGCGATGATGTTGCGCTGGATTTCGGAGGTGCCGCCGGCGATGGTGCCGGAAAAGCTTCTTGCGTAACGCTCGAACCAGCTCGCGAAATAGTGGTCCAGGTTCATTGGCTCATACGGTCCAGTCAGAGCCGGCGAAACAAGGCCGTCGGCGCCGGCGGCCGTCAGAGCGTTTCCCGTCGCGTGGAGCTCTGCTTCCGAGCCGAGAAGTTTCAGCACCGAAATTGCGGACGTATCGTGCTCGCCACGCGCGGCGCGGGCCAGGGCCACCGAACCCAGCAGGCGCAGGGCCTGTCTGTCCATGATGGTGGTGGCGTACTGGTCACGCTCGAGTTCGGTGCTGGGACGAAAATCGTCGATCATGTTTTCCATGCGATCGGCAAAACCGAGCCACATCATGGTGCGCTCGTGCCCGAGCGAGCCGTTGGCCACCCGCCAACCCTGATTGAGCTCGCCGACCAGGTTCTCTGCCGGCACCCGCACGTCGGTAAAGAACACTTCGTTGAAATCCAGGTCGTCGATGGAGCAGATCGACGGAAACGGTCGGCGCACAACACCTTCGGTGTCGGTCGGGATCACCAGCACGCTGATGCCCTTGTGTTTCGGCGCATCGGGGTCGGTCCGCACGAAGGTCAACAACACGTCCGCGTCATGCGCGCCCGAGGTCCACACCTTCTGTCCGTTGACGACGAAGTGATCGCCTTCCAGCACCGCCCTGGTGCGCAACGACGCCAGATCAGACCCCGCACTCGGCTCGCTCATGCCCAGCGACGCGGTGATTTCGGCGCGCAGGATCGGTACCGCCCAGCGCTGCTTCTGCTCGTCACTGCCGAATGACAACAGTGATGCCGCAACGATATTCACGCCTTGCGGATTAAAGCTGTGGTAAATACGTCGACGGCTGAGCTCCTCCATGTAGACGAACTGCTGCAGCACCGTCGCGTTGCGACCACCGAATTCCGGCGGCTGACTGGGCAGTAGCCAACCGTTGTCGAACAGCAGCCGTTGCCACCGGCGCGCCCACTGCGGCATATGGGACACCGAGCGGGGGCGCTCCAACGCTTCGCTTGCGGGGGGCAGATTCTCGTCGAGGAAGGCGGAGAACTCCGCCCGGAATTCCTCGACGTCGGAATCAAAAGTCAGCTGCACGGTACTCCTCAGCGATCTGGGCTCGATGCTCCGCAGCGCCACCGAGCATCAGCTCGCCCGCCTTGGCGCGCTTCAGCGCAAACTGCAGGTCGTTCTCCCACGTGAATCCCATTGCGCCGTGGAGCTGCAACCCGTGGCGGAAGACCAATGACTGGCATTCGCCCGCCGATGCCTTGGCCATCGCGGCGGCCAGCCGGCGGCGCGGATCGTCGGCGGAGATGGTCAGGGCCGCGAAGTACGCCAGCGATCGGGCGCGCTGCACGGCGACGTGCATGTCCGCGGCCTTGTGTTGGACGGCCTGGAAAGAGCCGATCGGCACCCCGAATTGATGGCGGCTGCGGACATGCTCGAGCACCAGATCCAGGATGCGCTGGCAGGCCCCGACCATCGTGATGGCCATGCCGGTCAGGGCAATATGGCGCGCGTGTTCACGATCAACGACCAGCCGGTCACTGTCGGGCACCCGGACCTCGCGAAACGACAGGTCGGCCACATGGAGCACCGGATCGAACACCGATTCGCGCCGAGCCGCAAGCGAACTGGCCTCGGTGAGGAACACCCCGGCTTCGGTCACCACCGCCACGCGGTCTACCCGATCGCCGTCGAGAACATGGCGGGCGGTGCCGTCCAGCACCCAACCTTCGGCATCCCGCCGCGCGGAAACTCCGCTATATACGGCGGTGCCGGATTGGTTCGGGTCGAACCGATCGCCAACCAACGGCGCAAACTGGCTCAGTGTTGCCAAGAACGGAGTGGGGTCGGTGGCGCGCCCCAGTTCCTCGAGCACGATCGCGAGTTCCACCGCACTGGCCGGGTCGTTCAGCTCGGTCCAGCCCTGGTCCACATAGACCTTCCAGAGCGGACTCGCGTCGACACCTTCCTCGGCCACGCTTCGGATCAAGGACGGCGGGCATTGCTTGGTGACGACATCGCGCACGGTGTCCTGCCACAACCGCTGATCGGCATCAAACTCCAGGATCATCGCGCGGACGCCTCCTACCGGTATAACCTCGTGGGTATCTGGCGAGAATAACATTCTCTATCGTGGAAGTTGTAATCTCAAAACTGGCTATGACCGCTATATGAAGGGGCCGTGATGCTGGATACCGCAGCCGCGCTGTGGGAGATCGAGGCGATCAAGCAACTCAAGGCCCGATACTGCCGCTACCTGGACACCAAGCGTTGGGATGACTGGCGACAGCTCTTCACCGACGACTTCCGCAGCGACACCTCACCATCGGGCGGCAAGGTGATTCACGGTGCCGACGAGTTCGTCGCCTTTGTCCGCAATACACTGGGCAAGGCGACGCAGCCCACGGCTCATCAGGTGCACGCCCCAGAGATCGAGCTGACCTCAGAGACGACAGCGACGGGCGTGTGGGCACTGCAGGACGTCGTCCGACTGGCTCCGGGCCTCAACCTCGACGGGCGTGGTCACTACCACGAAACCTACGAAAAGGTTGACGGGCGCTGGCTGATCAAGTCCTCCACGCTCACCCGGCTGCGTGAGGACATATTCAATCCGGTTTTCTCCGTCTGGGTTTCGCCGCGGATGCGTGACGCCGGCGCCGCACTGGCCCGCAGGCTCGGACGATGAACGAACCCGTCAACGCCCAGACCGTGCTCATCACCGGAGCATTCGGTCAGGTCGGCAAGCTCTGCAGCAAGATACTGCTGAGCCGGGGCCATCCGGTGGTCGCCACGGACCTGCGTAACGAAGGTTCAGTGGCCGCCGCCGAGGCAATGGCCGAAACGGCATCGCCGGGCGCGTTCATCGCAGAATTCGCCGATCTCACCGACGCCGATGCCGCCGCCGCCCTGGTGGACCGCCACCGCCCCGCCGCGATTGTGCACCTGGCCGCGATCGTTTCCCCGCCCTCGTACCGCAACCCGGGTTTGGCCCGCAAGGTCAACGTGGAGGGCACCCGCAACCTCGTGACGGCGGCGCGAACCCTGAGCGAGCCGCCGCTGTTTGTGTTCGCTTCCAGCGCAGCGGTTTACGGGTCCCGCAACCCCTACCGGTACCCAGAGCGGATCACCCGCGACACCCCGGTCAATCCGATCGATCAGTATGGTGAGGACAAAGTCCTGGCGGAGGGCCTCATCGCCGACAGCGGCTTGCCCTACGCCGTGTTGCGACTGGGCGGAGTCGTCTCCCCCGATGGCTCGGCGAACTTCGACGCCGACTACCTGCTACTGGTGCGCGCCACCCCGACGGACAACCGCATGCACTCGGTGGACGCCCGCGATGTTGCGCTCGCCTTTGCCAACGCAGCCGAGCGGCGCGACACCATCAACGGCAAGGTCCTCCTGATCGCCGGCAACGACACCTACCTGCATTCGATGATCGGCCTGCAGGACGACATCATGGCGGCCGTAGGCATCGGCCGGCTCGGCCCGTCCGCCGGCCTGCCCGGCGACGCGGATGATGACCGTGGCTGGGCGTTCACCGGGTGGTTCGACACCACCGAATCCCAAGCACTGCTCGAGTATCAGGAACACGACTGGCCCGAGACCGTCGACTGGGCCATTGCCTCGATGGGACGCCGTCGCCACCTGCTGAGAGCATTGGGCCCCCTCATCCGCCCGGGCATGCGCGCACTGCTGGCCGTGCAGCGCCGACTCGAACACCGCGGTCGCTACGCCGACCCGTGGACATTCATGGCCAGAAAATACGGACCCGACATGCTC
>JAVROG010000065.1:0-4963 GCA_032162865.1 Mycobacterium sp.
GAGTGGGCGAACTGCTTGCGCCATGGCCACGCCAGCTCACCGCCGCGGCTCTAAATCCCCGCTCGGCGAAGTAACCGAGAAAATGTTCGTCCCAACACCACGCCGAGAGGCAACCGCCATGGACGAAGAGCAGCGGCGACGGACGGGACTGGGTGGCGGCACCCTTATCGATCAGTTCGAGCACAGGGCCTAATGGTGCCAGCCTCCATCAGTTGGCCTGAAGTAAGGCCGACTAAGGTTTTCCGGTGTCCGTTTCCCACATGCTCTTGATCGGGCTCGCAGGACTCGGCGCCGGCGCGATCAACGCGCTGGTCGGATCTGGCACCCTCATCACGTTTCCGACGCTGGTTGCGCTCGGCTATCCGCCGGTCACGTCCACCATGTCCAACGCGGTCGGCCTGGTGGCCGGCAGCGTCTCAGGCACCTGGGGTTACCGCAGGGAACTGCGTGGTCAGTGGGACCGGTTGCGGTGGCAGATTCCGGCATCGTTGGTGGGGGCAGCGCTGGGCGCTTACCTGTTGCTGCATCTGCCCGAGAAGGTGTTCACCCGGGTCGTGCCGGCGTTGTTGGTGCTGGCGCTGATCCTGGTGCTGATCGGCCCGCGTATCCAGGCCTGGGCGCGCCGCCGCGCCGAAGCGACCGGGCGTTCCGCAGAGCACATCACGCCGGCGCGGATGACAGCGCTCGTGCTCGGCACGTTCGCCGTCGGCGTCTACGGTGGCTACTTCACGGCTGCTCAAGGCATCCTGCTGGTCGGTGTGATGGGTGCCCTGCTGCCGGAATCGGTGCAGCGCATGAGCGCCGCGAAGAACCTGCTCACGCTGTTAGTCAATCTTGTTGCAGCCGCGGGCTATACGTTGGTGGCGTTTGACCGCATCAGCTGGCCGGTTGCCGGTCTGATCGCAGTAGGTTCGTCGATCGGGGGATTGATCGGGGCGCGCTATGGGCGTCGGCTGTCGCCGAATGCGCTGCGCGCGACCATCGTGGTGGTCGGGCTGATCGGCCTGTATCGCCTGCTCACGGTGTAAAACAGCGCCGCGACGCCATACGATGCCCGTTCGCGCGCCCAGCCGCAGATGTAAACGCCGCTGAGGCAACCATATTCAGCTCAGCGTGGCCGCGCCGGCTTCCTCGATGACGTCCAACACCTCGCCACGCCTGCGCCAGGCGCGCAGCTGCCGCATCGCCCCGTTGCCCAGCGTGGTGACGCGATCGAGTTCCTCGACCACGTGCTGATATTCACCGAGCGCATCCAACGCCGAGCGCACCCGATGCACCAGCGCGGATAGCTGCTCGCGCGCGGGCACAGCTCCGCGCCCATTGACCAAATCCAGTGTGCTGCCGGCCAGCCCGTCATGGGCGGCCTTCCAGTACGCCGCCCGCAACGCGGCGGGGGGCAGCCGGTCTGCGCCTTCGGGGCGCTCGTCGACTGCCGTCATCACCGCAGCCCTGATCAGCGTCGCCAGCAGTACGGTGTCGGCGACCGTCGCCGGCACATCGGCTACCCGGACCTCGACCGTCGGGAAATCCGCCGACGGGCGCACGTCCCAATAGACCATCCCCTCGTCCAGGATCACCCCGGTGTCGACCAGCATGCGCACCGTGCGGTCGTAATCGTCGGGTGAGGTGAAATACGGCGGCGCACCCGCGACCGGCCACCGTCGCCACAGGACGCTGCGCCAGCTGGCGTAGCCCGAATCGGAGTTGCGGTACACCGCTGAATTCGCCGACAGCGCAAGCAGTGTCGGCAACCACGGCCGCAGCCAGTTGCTGGCGTGGATGGCGGCCGCACGATCGGGCACCTGCACATGTACGTGGCAGCCGCAGATGCCCTGCTCGTGGGCGACCATCCCGAACTGCTCGCCGATCAGCCGGTAGCGCGGGGTGTCGGTGACCGGGAACTCGTGTGGCGTCACGGGCGGCAGGCCGAGCGCCAGCAGCCGAACGCCGACCGCTTCGGCCGCTTGCGCGGCGGCGTGGCGCAGTGTGGTGAGCTCCTCGTGTAGTTGCCGACCGGTTGTCGCCACGCCGGAGTTGATCTCCACCTGGCAGCTGCTTAACTCCACGTGCAGGTCGACGCCGCGGCGTTTGGCTTCCGCGGCCACCGCGCTGTTACGGGGAGCCGGTTCGCCGGAATCCGGATCGACG
Source organism: Mycobacterium sp. (assembly GCA_032162865.1). Taxonomy (GTDB): domain Bacteria; phylum Actinomycetota; class Actinomycetes; order Mycobacteriales; family Mycobacteriaceae; genus Mycobacterium. Next base: position 2,149 of record JAVROG010000065.1, read on the forward strand.
AGCAGAAATTCCTCTTCCACGCCGACCGTCGGAGGGTCGCTGCCTGAGCGCGGCGTGCTCATATCCGCAAGTTACCCCCTTGAACTGCGAATTTGACAGCTGACCACCGCCGTGACGAAAGAGTTCGACCATGTCGGCGATTTCCCTGTACGAACCGGACCAGTTGGAGACAATGGCTTCGTTGTCGTCCGACGAAGGAGCGATCCAGCGGTGCCGAGTCCCACCTTGCAAGAGCACGATTACGTGCTGGATTCTACGGAAAACCTGGTTGCCCAGGACGGCATCGACGCTGTGACGATCCGCGCGCTCACCAAGGCCACCGGCGTCTCCAACGGCGCGATCTACCGCACCTTCGAGTCCCGCGGCGGGCTGCTCGGCCGCGTCTGGATTCGCGCGGAACAGCGCTTCTTGGGCCAGCTGACCAGCTTTGTCGAGGAAGCGACGGCCCGACCGGGTAGTGAGCCGTTGGACGCGGTCTACGCGGCCGCGGAAACGTCGCTGCTGTACCCCGAGTTGTACCCGGGATCCGCGGCCTGCTTGATGACGGTGCATCGCCACGACGTGGTGAGCCAGCCGATGCCGCGCGAAATCGCCGAGCAACTCCAAGCTCTGGAACTCCAACTCACCGATGTGATGGCGCAGTTGGCCGAAGCTCTCTGGCAGCGCAGCGATGCCGGCGCGGTCGACTTGATCGCAACCTGCATTCTCGATCTGCCGAAGTGGATCGCGCGGCGCGGCGAGCGGTACAGCTTGTCCATGCGGCGCGACTACCTGCGCGCGGCGGTGCGATCCGTGCTCGAGGTGGGCCCGCCGCCGGCCGGTCCAGCCCGCGAACTGGCCGTGACCGGCGCGTTGTGCGACGGCGCGGCGTAAAGCGTTAGATCAGTTGAGGTTGACGATCGCCGCTAGGGCATGGTCGACCGTCGGGTAAACCGGCAGCACGTCGCTCAACCCGCAGGCCGCCACGATCCGGCCGACGAGCGGCGTGTGGGTAACCAGCCGCAATTCGACGCCGCGTGGACGGCACTGTTCGGCTGCTTCGGCCAGCACGGTGTAGGCGCAGCAGCCCATGAAGTCGACGTCGGAGACGTCGATGACAAAGGGGCCGGGCAGGGTAGCGGTGGCGGCCGCCTCGGTAATCAGCTGCCGCCACGTGTGCTCGTTACAGGCATCGATCTCACCGCCGGCGTGGACGACGACCGCGTCGCCCGTCCGGTCGGTGATCGCACGCAGTGTGCTCCGCGGGTCTCCGAGTTCGTAGACCAGTCGCGTGCTGAGCGTCAGGTGCGAGGAGAAAGATTCGGCTATAACCAGGCTCATCGTGCACTCCTAATCGACTGACGCACGAAGCGCCGCGATGGATGCCCGTCCCTCTGATTTAAAGACAGACAGATTGCCTTGGAAGTATCAATTTAATAACAAGACAGATCGGTCTGTCTACCTGATGCGGCTAAGAGTATGGTAAGGCAGGCCATGTCATCGGACGATGTCCCTGAGCCCCGCGTGCCAGCACGTGAGCGGATACTCGGAGCTGCCTACGAGTTGTTCAGTCGGCGCGGAATCCGAGCGGTGGGCACCGACGAAGTAATCGAGCGGGCCGGAGTGGCCAGGGCGACCCTCTACCGGCACTTCGCGACGAAAAATGATCTGGTTTTGGCGGTGTTGGATCGTCGGGAACAGCTGTGGACCCACGGCCTGATCGAGAAGCAGTCCGCGTCACTCGGCAGCACCCCGGAGGCGCAGCTGCTGGCGATCTTCGATGTCATGCACACGTGGTTCCAGAACCGCGACGGCTATGAGGGCTGCTCCTTCATCAACGTGTTGTTGGAGTTGGGACCCGATCATCCGGCCGGACGGGCCAGCATCACCCATATCGACAATGTTCGCCAGATCGTGCGGGAGCGCGCGGTGGCGGCGGGGCTGCTCGACGTCGAGGATTTCGCGTGGTCCTGGCACATCCTGATGAAGGGCTCCATCATCCTTGCGGCCGTGGGCGACCCAGACGCCGCTCTGCGCGCCAAGGCGATGGCCCGCGGCCTCATCGAGCAGCACCGCCCCCAGGACAGTCGCGAGGTCGGGGAGGCGGTCGGCTAGCTCAGGCAGCGGTGGTGTCGCTCTTGCGGGCGTGCTCTTCCTCGAGTTCGGCGATCGCGCGAGAGGTGCGTTCGCGCAGCAGTATCGCGGCGGTGACGCCGCAGATGATGGCGATGACGAGGGCCACCCAGGAGAAACGCGACAGCCAACGCTCGGCGGCCATGCCGGCGAAGTAGACCAGTGCGGTGGTGCCGCCGGCCCAGCAGATGCCTCCGCACACGTTGGCCGCCAGGAAGCGCGGGTAAGGCATCTTCAGCGCCCCGGCCAGGGGCCCGGCGAAGATGCGGAGCAACGCGATGAAGCGGCCGAAGAACACCGCGCGAACACCCCAGCGCTCGAAGGTCCGTTCGGCGAGCATGACGTGCCCGGGGCCGAAGTGCTTGGGGAACCGGCGGCCGAGCCGGTCGAACAGCGGCAGCCCGAACCGGCGGCCGATCGAATAGCCGATCGAGTCGCCGATCACCGCACCGATGACCGCGGCCGCGCCAACGCCGATCGGGTTAACGGCCAGGTCGTGATGCGACGCCATCAACGCCGCGCTCACCAACACAATCTCCCCTGGCAGTGGGATGCCCAGGCTCTCAAGTCCGACCACTCCGCCGACCAGCAGGTAGACCGCGAGCGGCGGTATTGACTGCAGCAGGGCCTCCACATCCATGGGACAAGGATGCCTGACCGGTGTCAGATCCGCGCCGGAACGTGGCCTAATCCGTCGTGGATT
>JAVROG010000066.1:0-15469 GCA_032162865.1 Mycobacterium sp.
CGTTGGTGGTGCTGCCGACGAATACGCCGACGGCGCTGCCGCGCAGGCTGGATGCCGGGATCCGGGCGTACTCGAGTGCCTCCCAGGTCAGTTCCAGCGCCATCCGCTGCTGTGGGTCGATGTTGTCGGCTTCGGTCTTGGCCACCGCGAAGAACTCGGAGTCGAAGCCCTTGATGTCCTTGAGGTAACCGCCGCGGGTGCGCGCGTTGGCTACCCGCTCGGCGATCCGCGGCTCTTCCAGGAATTCCGACCAGCGGCCCTCCGGCAGATCGGTGATCGCATCGCGGCCCTCGAGCAGCGCCTGCCACGTTTCTTCCGGGGAGTTCATGTCACCGGGGAAGCGGGTGGACAGGCCCACGATTGCGATGTCGACGCGCTCGGCCGGCCCGTTGCGGGTCCAGTCGGCGTTGTCGACGTCGTCGTCGAGCCGTTCGGGCTCGCCCTCGACGATCCGCGTCGCCAGCGATTCGATGGTCGGATGCTGGAAAGCGACCGCGATCGACAGCGTGACGCCGGTCGTGTCCTCGATGTCGGCGGCCATCGCCACCGCGTCCCGGGACGCCAGACCCAGCTCCACCATCGGCACCGACTCGTCGATCGAGTCCGGTGACTTCCCGACGGCGTTGCCCACCCATTCGCGCAGCCACTGGCGCATCTCGGGGACCGTCATGTCGGCATTCTTGGCGGGCGGGTTTCTGATGATGCCCTGGTCTTGGGGCTCCACTTCTTCTTCGAAATCAGTCATAGCTTTACTGTTCTCAGTCCGATTCGGTGGCAAAGGCCGTCGGCGAACCGACGCCACTGCGCAGACTGCCGTCGAGGTATGCGGTCCGGCAGGCGCGGCGGCCAATCTTGCCGCTGGAGGTTCGCGGGATCGTCCCGGCGGACACCAGCAACAGGTCACGCACGGTCACCCCGTGCCGCACCGCGATGGCCGCCCGGATGTCGTCGGCGATGGGCTGGTATTCGAGCTTGTGCGCGCCGGCCGCGCGCTCCGCGACGATCACCAGCTGTTCGGAGGCGTCCTCGGCATCGAAGCTCAGGCCGGTGTGCGGGTCGTCGAACACCTTCTGCGGCAACTGGTTGGCCGGCACCGAGAAAGCGGCCACATAGCCGGTTCGCAGGGCCTTGCTGGATTCTTGCGCCGAGTACTCGAGATCCTGCGGGTAGTGGTTACGGCCATCGATGATCACCAGGTCCTTGATCCGGCCCGCAATATAGAGGTGGTCGTTGTGGTAGGTGCCGTAATCGCCGGTGCGCACCCACATTCCGTCGTCGGCGGCGCCTTCGGCGCGGGACTTGCTGACCCGCGACTTCAAGATGTTTTTAAAGGTCTCGGTGGTCTCGACTTCCTTGTTCCAGTAACCCATGCCGAGGTTCTTTCCGTGCAACCAGATTTCGCCGATCTGCCTGTCCGGCAGCTCACTGGCGGTGTCGGTATCGACGATGACCGCCCACTCGTCCACGCCGACCAGGCCCGCGGAGACCTGGGCGACGGCGTTCGGCGCGTCGGGCGCCACCTCGACGAAGCGTTGCTTGTTCAGCTCGTCGCGGTCGACGTGGATGATCGTCGGTGCCTGGTCGCTCGGGGTGGTGGAGACGAACAGCGTCGCCTCGGCCAGCCCATAGGACGGCTTGACCGCCGTCTCCTGCAGGCCGTACGGGCGGAAGGCGTCGTAGAACTTGCGCATCGACGCCGGCGATACCGGCTCGCTGCCGTTGAGGATCGCCTTGACGTTGCTGAGGTCCAGCGGCGGCTCACCCTCCTTGGGCAGTCCCCGCATCGCGGCGTGTTCGAACGCGAAGTTCGGGGCGGCCGAGAAGACGCCGCCGGTCTCACCGGGCTTACGCGCGAGTTCGCGGATCCAGCGGCCCGGCCGACGCACGAAGGCGGCGGGGGTCATGAAGGTGAAGCTCTGGCCAAGCACCGGCGCACACAGCGCCGTGATCAGGCCCATGTCGTGGAAGAACGGCAGCCACATGAGGCCGCGGTCACCTTCGACGCCCTCCAGCGCGACCAGCGTCTGCAGCACGTTGGTGGGCAAGTTCAGGTGGCTGATCTGCACGCCCGTCGGTGTGCGGGTGGAGCCGGACGTGTACTGCAGATAGGCGATGGTGTTCTCGTTGGCCTCGGGTTCCACCCAGGTGGCACCGACCTCGGTGGGCACCGCATCGACGGCGATGACACGCGGTCGTTCCTTGGCCGCGCGGGCGCGGATGAACTTGCGCACGCCTTCGGCCGCGTCGGTCGTCGTCAGGATCGTCGACGGGGTGCAGTCATCGAGGACCGCGTGCAACCGGCCGACGTGACCCGGCTCGGCCGGATCGAACAACGGCACCGCGATCCGGCCGGAGTACAGCGCGCCGAAGAACGAGACGAGATAGTCCAGGTTCTGCGGGCAGAGGATGGCGATGCGGTCACCCGGCTGGGTGACCTGCTGCAGCCGGGCCCCGACGGCGCGGTTGCGGGCGCTGAACTCCGACCACATGATGTCGCGCTCGACACCGTCGCGCTCCGTGGAGTAGTCCAGGAACCGGTATGCCAGCTTGTCACCGCGAACCTTGGCCCATTTCTCGACGTGACGAACCAGGTTGGTGTTAGCCGGGAACCTGATCTTTCCGTTCACAACGAATGGGTTGTGGTACACCATGCCAATCTCTCCTGTCACGAACTCTCGAGTTGTCGGCTCACGCCGACGGGTGCGTCTCTGGTTGCCGGCTGGCGCCGACGGGTCGGCGGGGCCGACTGAAGATCTGCGCGCGGGCCAGCTCCGACGAGCGCCCGTCTCGCGTAGGCGCCTGTCGGAGCCGACTTAGACCCAACCGGGTCAACCACATGCTCTTAAATTTCTCTTAATGTTAAGGGGCCGGGAGCGGCAGACCAAATCACAAGGTACGCCTGATCGCGACTCTTGCCGCTGCACTGGCGGTGTGTCTGCTGAGCCCGGCTATGCAGTTACTACGTAGTTACTAGGACGAGATCACCCGTGCTGGGGATGCGGCGCCTTGTCCAGGACTCCCAGCGACCAGCTCAATGTCCACTGGGTGGCGGACTGGCCGTCCGCGTTCCAGAAGTCGGTCGTGGCGTACATGGCGTGAATCGGCTGGCCCGCGCCTCCGGCCAGCGTGTTCAGCGTGGTCGGCAGGTTGGCGGGACTGAATGCTTCCTTCGGGGCGGCGCAGATCAGGTCGCCCGCCGCGCAGATCTCGTTGGTCCGAGCGTCCAGCGCGCCGAAACCACCCGGCCGCGCGCCGGTCATGGTCAAACCGAGCCCGGCCAGCACTGGGACTTCATGCAAGGTGACCTCGGCGCCCACGCCCGGCGGAGTCGGCGGGACGTTGTTGCCCACTCCCTCCTGGCGGCGCCCGTCGGCGATCAATGTCACACCCAGAACGAGGTCCTCATCGACGGGACCGAGGCCGTTGCCGATATCGCTGACCACATCGCCGGCGATCACCGCACCCTGCGAGAACCCGACCACCACGTAGCTGGTCAGCGGGCATCTCTGGTTCATGTCGGTCAGAGCCTTGACCGTGGCGCGGGTGCCTTCCGCGCGGCTCTCGTTGTAGGACATCTGGTTGTCGGCGGACAGCGGATTACGGAACTGCGCGGTGTAGGGAACGGTGTACGTCTGCACCCGACCGGCGGCGAACTTCTCGCTGACCGGCCCGGTCACGTTGAGCAGCAACGCCCTCGGGAATTGCGTCGGGTTCAGCGGGTCCTGGGTAGGCCACGATTCCCAGGTACCCGGCACCGAGAGCAACTGCACATCGGGACAAGAGGCGTCCTGGGAGGCGGGTCGCGATTTCTTCGGGTGCGAGGTCGTCGGCCCCGGCGGCAGCACGCCCGGGGGCACCGCGCTGGGTGGGACATCGTGATGACGCAGCAGCATCACTCCGAAGACGATGGCCAAGGCCACCACCATGGCCATCGAGGCGGCCGCTAACCAGGCAAGGCGTCGGTGGCGTTTGCGCCGGGAAGATTTGGTTTTGGCCATGTTCTCCTGCTAACAGAGTCCGGGAGGGCCTCCGGGAGGTCCCGACGATCCCTGGCGAGTGGGCTGGGCAAGCGCTGTGCACGGAGAGCGCATCTTCGCGCCCTAACTCACCCGCGCAGCGGGGCACGACCGTGCCGTCCGCTGCTGCACTCTGTACACGGTACCGGCCCGTCGCAGTGCGCCATCCGTCCTGCGCCCGCACCGCGCGGCGCGGTACGGCTAGCTGTGAGACCGGTTACAAGCCGCTAGCGAATAGCTCCGACGACGTCACCCGACATGGCACCCAGTTGTCCTGCCCACGAGCCCCAGCCGTTGTCACCGCCGCCCGGGAAGTCGAAGTGCCCGTTGTGCCCGCCGACGTCGCGGTATTGGCCGTAGAACGCGCGGCTGCTGCCCATCGCATCGGCGGCCGCACCGAGCATGGCGGCGGGATTACTGGCGCCCGGGTTGGTCGGGCTCCAGACCCAGACCCGAGTGTTGTTCTGTGCCAGCAACGCTGCGTGCACCCACGGGTCGTGCCACTTCCAGCGGCCCAACTGTGGAGCTCCCCACATTCCGTTGCCGTCCACACCCCCGAATTGCTGCAGGCCGGCGAGAATCGCACCGTTGCTGAAGGTGGACGACGGGTACAGGAACCCGGACAGCGAACCGGCGAAGCCGAAGCGGTCGGGATGGAAGGCGGCCAGCGCCAGCGCGGCATAACCCCCTTGGGAAGCGCCGACCACGCCGTGACCGCCGGGCGCCAAACCTTTGTTGGCGGCCAGCCAGTCCGGCAGCTCGCTCGACAGGAACGTGTCCCACTGCTTGCTGCCGTCCTGCTCCCAGTTCGTGTACATGCTGAAGGCGCCACTGGCCGGAGCCACCACCGAGATCCCCTTGCCGCCAAGCGTGCCCATCGCGTTGCCCGCGGTGACCCAGTTGCTCACGTCTGGCGCGGCATCGGCGGCATCCAGCAGGTACACCGCGTGCGGTCCGCCGGCCAGGAAGGCCACCGGGATGTCGCGGCCCATCGCGCCCGACGGCACCATCAAGGTCTCGTACGGGGCGGCCTTCGCCGAGCCCAACGGGCCCAACGGGCCGATAGGGCTTTCCGCCGCCATACCCCCGAACGCGACTGCCAGTACGGCAACGCAGAGCAGCCGTAGCAGCACCGACAGACCCCTCATGTCCACCTCCATCGTGTATCGCTGGGCGTACAGGTTCGCGTCGAAAGCCCGCAAGGTAGCTAACCACACTGGTATCGACGGGATAAAGGGGAGCTAACAAGCGAATAACTAACGGCGGCGACCCGGGTGGGTCGCCGCCGTTAGTTGCGGTTTGTACTTGGCGCCTAGTCAGGTCTTGAAAAGACCTGAAAAAGACTAGGTGCCTGGTGTGGCGGCGGGAGCCGCGGCGGTGGCCGGACCGGCCCCGGGGGTCGCACCCAGGGTCGACTGCAGGTCACCCTTCATGGCCTGGAGCTGCGCGCCCCAGTAAGGCCAGTCGTGCGTGCCGTTGGCGTCGAAGTTGAACACCGCGTTGTGGCCCCCGGCACCGTTGTACGCCTCCTGGAACTTCAGGTTGCTGGTCCGAACGAAGCCCTCCAGGAACTTCGCCGGCAGGTTGTTGCCACCGAGGTCCGACGGCTTGCCGTCACCGCAGTAGATCCAGAGGCGGGAGTTGTTGGCGACCAGCCTGCCGACCTGAAGCGACGGGTCGTTGCGCTGCCACGCCGGGTCGTCCTTCGGGCCCCACATGTCGGACGCCTTGTAACCGCCGGCGTCACCCATCGACAGACCGATCAGCGAGGGACCCATCGCCTGGGACGGGTCGAGCAGCGCCGACAGCGAGCCGGCGTAGATGAACTGGCCCGGGTGGTAGGCCGCCAGAATCAGGGCAGACGAGCCGGCCATCGACAGGCCCACCGCGGCGCTGCCGGTCGGCTTGACCTGCTTGTTGGCCGCCAGGTACGCCGGGAGCTCGCTGGTCAGGAAGGTCTCCCACTTGTAGGTGGTGCAACCAGCCTTGCCGCAGGCCGGGCTGTACCAGTCGCTGTAGAAGCTGGACTGCCCACCAACGGGCATGACCACCGACAGGCCTGACTGCAGGTACCACTCGAACGCGGGGGTGTTGATGTCCCAGCCGTTGAAGTCGTCTTGCGCGCGCATGCCGTCGAGCAGGTACAGCGCCGGCGCGTTGGCGCCACCGCTCTGGTACTGGATCTTGATGTTGCGGCCCATCGCCGCCGAGGGCACCTGCAGGTACTCCACCGGCAAGCCGGGACGCGAGAACGCCCCCGCGGTCGCCGAGCCGCCGACGAAACCGACCAGACCCGACAGCAGGGCCGCACCGACGGCGCCCACCATGAGTCGGCGCGGCATACCCGTCACGGCGCCACGAAACCTGTCAACAAGCTTCATCCTTGCTTCCTCATCCTCATCCTTGTGGGCGCACCCTTACGCATCGTCGTGCTTGGGGGAGCGTCCCGAACTGGGTCAGACTGCACGCACGCGGCGCTGCAGTGCTGTTGTAGTCAACCACATCTCTGCGCGACCACTCTCGCCGAGGAGGTCGCCGGCGACATCATCCCGCGTTGATTCAGCGTGATTTTCAACGCTGAAACGGCGGCCGGTCACGACGTTTCCGCATGTGCCCACAATCGGGTGCGCGCTGGTAACGGCCGAGATGTGATGTTGCTGTCAGTCTTGTGCGAACACCACCGTCGGGCGCAACAACCGCCCGAGAAGGGTCCGACGGAAAAAATCTCCGCGATTGCGCCGCGCGGCTGCCCACTTCGCCGCGGGGCACCGCTTCACTCCCGAGCTGGGGCTGGCGGCACCCGCGGCACCTCAAGCCCACATTTGACCAGTTCGTAGAGCGGAACCCGGTCGATGCGGTACTGGGTGAACTCAACGGAGTGCAGCACGTTGGACACGAACCGGCGCAAGGTCATCGGAGCCCGCACCGAGCTCAGCACCGCCTTGGTCGCCGGGCACTGCAGGGCCGCTTCCGCTTCGGCTACCCACTGCTGATCCAGGTAGGGCGGGATGCCCGGCGGCCACTTCACCCATGGGCCGTCGGCCACCACCCAGTCGGGGAACAGGTTCTTGTCGTGGCCGATGCGACCGTGCTTCAACCGCTCGGTATGGGCCGCCAACGGGTTGGCCAGGCCGATTTGGTCGATCACCCTGACATCGAGTCCGACGTTCATGGACAGCATGCCCAGGTTGGTGAAAAACACTGTGTGCTGCGGCTTTTGAGTCGCGGGCGGCGTCGGCGGGATCATCGGCACCAGATCCCACTGCGTGTAGTTGCCCGAGGGGAGCAGTAGCGCGCCCTCCGGGGTGCTGTTGAGCGCCACCAGAACGGCGGCCATCCGCGGGTAATCGAGGTAGTCGGCGGCGGTCAGGGGGTGGGCGCGGCCGGTGGCCTGGGCGTAGAAGCGCCGCTCGTCGACGATCCCGGTGTAGGTGACGTGGGTGGCGTTGTCACCCAGCCCCGGCGAGTTGGCCGCCCACAGCGACCAACCGGCGACGCCCAGCCAGAGCACGCTGATCGCACCGGCCAGCCAATAGCCCGTCTCGCGCGAAAAGTCCTTTCCGTCCGGAATCTGCACCGGGATGACCGCCACCGGCGCCAGCAAACAAAACAACGGCGTCAGTAAGACCCGGCCGTGCATGAAGTCGCCACCCTGCCGGATCCAGTACAGCGCCTGCAGCAGGCCGCTGACGACCATGAAGGTCACCACGGCAGGCGGACTCTGCACCGCCCGGGCCACCCGACCGTAGTCGGGCGCCAGCGTGGGACGTATGAACGAGCGCCTGCGTCGTGCTGCCATCAACACGATTCCCAACGGCACCAAAAGGATGACCGGCACCCACAGGGCGTACGGCTGGTTGAAGTTCGAGAGGTAGATCAGCCCTTGCGACCACTTGTCCCCGGCGGCGTCCTTGGCCAGGGCGGTGCTCGGCACCAACAGCCCGTAGTACCCCATCCGGAAAAGCTGGTAGGCGACCGGCAACAGCCCGCCGGCCAGCACGATCAGCCCGCGACGGCGCCAGCCGCGGGCCGCGATCATCATCATGATCAGTGCGGCCCCGCCGATCAGCGCCAACTCGGGGCGCACCAGCACGCTGCAGCCCGCGACGAAGGCCAGCACACCGATAAACCACTGACTCTCCGCCCGGACCCGCAGCGGCTGCCCCCAGCAAACCATCATCCACCACAGCAACCCCAGATAGGCCATTACCAGGCCGCTCTCGAGGCCCGACGTCGCGAAGTCGCGGGCCGGTGGCACCGCGATGTAGGCCAACGCCCCGGCGGGCAGCATGATCGCTCGACGACCGCGCAGACTGGGCGCGTAAAGCCGGGCCGTCCCCAACATCAACAGCACCACGCCCAGCACCGACAGCGTCAGTGCGACGGCCAGGGCCACGTATTCCAACCGCAACGGCCCGCCCACCCAGCTGGCCACGTACAGCAGGTAGGTCCAGACCGTCGAGGTGTTGGCCTCGACCCGCTCGCCGGCGTTGAACACCGGTCCGTTGCCGGCCAACAGGTTTCGCACCGTGCGTAGCACGATCAGTCCGTCGTCGGCGATCCAGCGGCGCTGCCAGGCACCCCAACCGAACAGCACGGCGACCACCGCCACGCTGACCCACAGGCTCACCCGGACGGTGACGTCAAAGGGGAAGACGGGCCACTTGACCCGCCTGATCCCCGGCGGACGCGGCCCCGCTAGCTGCCGGGCACTGACCTGCAGGGCCTTGAGACGTTGACTAGCCGAAAGCAACAGCGGCACCAACTGTTGCAATCCACGCCAGCGCCAGCAGCTGCAGTACGCGGTCGCGCAACGCGATGTCCTCGGGTTCGCCGGCCAGGCCGCCGTCGACGTCGACGGCGTAGCGCAGGATGGCGATGGTGAACGGGATCATCGACACGGTGAACCACGACCCGGAGTAGCGGTCGCGCTCGAAGGCCCACAGCCCGTAGGACATCACCACCGCCGTGGCCGACAACGTCCAGACGAAGCGCAGATACGTGCTGGTGTAGCTCTCCAGCGATTTGCGGATCTGGGCGCCGGTGCGTTCGGCCAATTGCAGCTCGGCATAGCGCTTGCCGGCCACCATGAACAGCGACCCGAAGGCCGCCGTCAGCAGAAACCATTGCGACAGTGGGATATCGGTGGCCGCTCCGCCGGCGATGGCGCGGATCAAATAGGCCGACGACACAATGCAGATGTCGATGACCGCTTGGTGCTTGAGGCCGAAGCAATACCCCAACTGCATGACGAGGTAGACCGCCATCACCACAGCCAGATTCGGAGTCAACCACCAGGCGACGGCCAGCGAGACCGCGGCCAGCACCACGGCGAGCGTGTAGGCCAGCCATTCCGGCACCACGCCGGCCGCAATCGGCCGGAACCTCTTGGTAGGGTGCTCACGGTCGGCCTCGACGTCGCGCACGTCGTTGACCAGGTACACGGCCGAGGCGGCCAGACTGAACACTACGAACGCCACCGCAACCTTGGTCGCCACTTCGATGTGGTCGTAGCGCACACCGCGCCCGGCCGCCGCCAGCGGGGCGGCCGCGACCAGGACGTTCTTCACCCACTGCCGGGGGCGCATCGCCTTGATAACCCCGGTCACCAGATTTCCCGGAGGTCCGGCCACTTTGCCTAGTTTGTCGGCCACGTCGTCGCTCATCGCACCCATCTCTTTCGGGCAATGCTGTCCACTCGAACGGCCACTGCGGCAACCCCGGCACCGATCGCCACACCGGCGGCGACGTCGCTGGGATAGTGCACGCCCAGCAGTATTCGCGATAGCGCCATCGGCGGCACCAACAGCGCGGGAACCACGCCCCTGGGCAGCCCTGCGGCCCTACCGATCAGGATCGCCGCGGCCGTAGTAGACGTGGCATGCGCCGACGGGAAGCTGAGCTGGCTGGGGGTGCCGACGTTGACCGCCACGGCCGGATCATGCGGCCGCTTGCGGCGCACTACCCGCTTGATCACCACGGCCGCCGCATGTGCGGCAAATGCCCCGGCGCCTGCGACGATCCAGTCCCGACGCCGACCCAGCGACAGGACCGCCCCGAGCGCTGACACGATCAACCACCCGATGCTGTGCTCGCCGAAGTGCGACATCGCGCGGGTGACGGGCAGCACGCCCGGGCGGCCGGCCAATGCCGACTGCACGGTCACCATCGCGGCTATCTCCCCGGAAGGCGAGCTCCCCAACGAGCGGGCTTTAGCCACTTCGGGAGCCATGTCGTGGCTCGTGATTGGTTGCCGCGCCGGCGGCCGGCAACAGCACCATCTCCCACTTCTGTTTGCTGGACAGCACGGGCAACGCGTCGCGATATGCCTTGCGCATCTCGTCGAAGCGGCGGGCGAGCTGGCGCTGCCGGCGCACCGACTGGAACAGCAACGAGAACATCTTGGCCCGATCGCGCTGCCGGTACACCACACCGCCCCCGTCGGCCGTGGTCACGGTGACTCCGTCGACGGTGCACAACCGGAACCAGCGCGCGTCCTGGGTCGGCACGTTGTACTCCGGCCGCTCGTGGTGAGCCGGGTCTGCCACCGTCAGGTTGTGCAGGATCCCGCGGACCAGGCGGTATCCGATGACCACCGGGTTCACCGGCGGCTTCATCACCTTGTTCTTGTACAACGGCGCCGGCAGCTCGCTGGCCGCCGGCAGCACCACCGCGTCCGGATAGGCCTTGCGCATGCGGTGCACTTCCGGCAGCGCCGATTCCAGGATGGAGAAAATGTGCTCCGGCCCGGCCAGGAAGTCGTCGATGGCCCTGTTCTGGATCTCAACCGTCGAATACTCAAGGCAGGCAAGGTGCTTCAGCGTCGCCTTGAGGTGGCTACGGACCAGGCCGGAGACGTCGCCGTCCCAATGCATCGCCGCAACCACCAGCCGGTTACGCAGGTGGAAGTAGGCCTGCCAGTCAATGGCGTCGTCCTTGTCGGTCCAGGCCATGTGCCAGATCGCGGCGCCGGGCAGCGTGATGGTCGGATAGCCGTGCTCGGCGGCCCGCAGACCGTAGTCGGCGTCGTCCCATTTGATGAAGAGCGGCAGCGGCTGCCCCAACTCCTCGGCGACCTGCCGCGGGATCATGCACGTCCACCAGCCGTTGTAGTCGACATCGATGCGCCGGTGCAGCAGCTTGCTCTTGTCTTCCTTATCGCCCAGCGGATACTCAGCGAAGTCGTGGTCGTACTCGGCGTGCGGCGCGGCCGTCCACATGAAGTTCGCCCGGTCCACGATCTCGCCCATGATGTGCAGGTGCGACGGCTCCTGCAGGTTGAGCATCTGACCGCCCACCAGCGTCGGGACCTTGGCGAACCGGTTCATCGCCAGCACCCGCAGAATCGAGTCCGGCTCGATGCGGATGTCGTCGTCCATGAACAGGATCTGTTGGCAGTCGGTGTTTTTCAGCGCCTCGTACATCACCCGGCTGTACCCGCCGGAGCCGCCCAGGTTGGGCTGGTCATGGATGGAGAGTCGACTGCCCAGCCGCTCGGCCGCCGCCGGGAAGTCCGGATGGTCACGCACCTTGCGAGTGCCCTGATCGGGCACGATCACCGCGCCGATCACCTCGTCCACCAACGGATCCGCGGTGAGAGTGGCCAACGCGTTGGCGCAGTCCGCGGGACGGTTGAAAGTCGGGATCCCGACGGCGATATTGGCGGTCCCCGGCGCCGGCGTCGGCGCGTACCAACCACCACTGACCAGGGTGACCGCCGAGTCGGTGGTGATGTCGAACCAGATCCAGCCGCCGTCCTCGAACGGCTGCAGCCCGACCTCGATCTCCTGCACCGCCGGGCTTTCTTCGGTGCCCGCGAATTCGCGGCCCTCGATGAAGATCCGCGCGCCGGTGGCCTTGGTCCGGTAGAGGTCCACCCGGCCGGATCCGACCAACTCGACGCGCAAAACCACCGATTTGCAGATCGACCAACGCCGCCAATAGCTGGCCGGGAATGCGTTGAAGTAGGTCGCGAACGACACTTCGGACTCGGCGCCGATCTGCAACGTGGTGCGGCCGGCCGCATGCGCACGCCTGGCGTTGGTGAGGGATTCCTCGAGATAGAGCTTGCGCACGTCGAGCGGTTCACCGGGACGCGGCAGGATGATGCGCGACAGCAGGCTCACCGCGGTCATTCGCGCACCTCCTCGGTCGGTGACGATGCAGGCCGCGCACCGGCCTGAGGAGGAGGCGGCCTATCAGCCTCGACGAGCGGCGCAGCATCGCGCAGATGCGGGACGAGGACGTTGTCGTACATGCTCAAAGCGCTGGCAATGGCCATATGCATATCCAGATATTGATAGGTGCCCAAGCGCCCGCCGAAAAGCACTTTCGATGACGCGGTCTCGGACTTCGCCCTGGCTCGATAGGCGGCCAACAGGGCGCGGTCGGCCTCGGTATTGATCGGATAGTAGGGCTCGTCGTCTTCGGCGGCGAACCGGGAGTATTCGCGCATGATCACCGTCTTGTCGGTCGGATAATCACGTTCGAGGTGGAAGTGACGGAACTCGTGGATCCGGGTGTAGGGGACATCGGGGTCGTTGTAATTCATCACCGGGGTGCCTTGAAAGTCCCCGATCGGCAGCACTTCGACCTCGAAGTCCAGTGTCCGCCAGCCCAATCGGCCTTCGGCATAGTCGAAGTAGCGGTCCAGCGGGCCGGTGTACACCACCGGGGCGTCCGGGCTGGCGGCGCGCAGGCCGTCGCGCACGTCGAACCAGTCGGTGTCCAACCGCACTTCGATGCGGTCGTCGGCGGCCATGTTCTGCAACCATGCGGTGTAGCCCGCGGCCGGCAGGCCCTCGTAGGTGTCGCTGAAGTAGCGGTTGTCGAAGGTGTAGCGCACCGGCAGCCGGGCGATGTTGGCCGCGGGCAACTCCTTGGGATCGGTCTGCCACTGCTTGGCGGTGTAGCCCTTGACGAACGCCTCGTAGAGCGGCCGGCCGATCAGCGAGATGGCCTTCTCCTCGAGGTTCTGCGCGTCTGCGGTGTCTATTTCCGACGCCTGCTCGGCGATCAGCTTGCGCGCTTCCTCGGGAGTGAAGTACCTACCGAAGAACTGCGAGACCAGGCCCAGTCCCATCGGGAATTGGTAGGCCTGCCCGTTGTGCATCGCGAACACCCGGTGCCGGTAATCGGTGAACTCGGTGAATTGCCGCACGTAGTCCCACACCTTCTTATTGGAGGTGTGGAACAGGTGCGCGCCGTACTTGTGGACTTCGATCCCGGTCTGCGGCTCCGCTTCGGAATAGGCGTTGCCGCCGATGTGCGGGCGCCGGTCAACGACGAGAACACGCTTCCCGAGTTGGGTGGCCACGCGCTCGGCAACCGTCAGGCCGAAAAATCCGGAGCCGACGACGAAGAGGTCAAAACGTGCGGTCATCGGTTGCCTAGGGTATCCGACCTTGCCGCGAAAACCCGATTTGGCGGGGTGGGATGGCGCGGGCGCTGGTCGAACGTCACACCTGTGAACCACTCCTCTCACGATTCGGTATCGCCACTCTAGTCACACTATTCTCACTCGTACCATCAGTCATGTGGGTTTGACGCCGTGCACGCCAGCCGGGACAAGCCGACAAACACGCAGTCCATATGAGTAGTCCATATTGAGGAGACTTCCGTGCCGAACCGACGCCGACGCAAGCTCTCGACAGCCATGAGCGCAGTCGCCGCCCTGGCCGTCGCAAGTCCGTGCGCTTATTTTCTTGTTTACGAATCAACCGCCGACACCAAACCGGTGGAGCACCACGAATTCAAGCGAGCAGCGAACGTGGCAGACCTGCCCAACGAGCTGATCTCCGCACTGTCGCAGGGGCTCTCCCAGTTCGGGGTCAACATTCCACCGGTTCCCGCGTTGGGCGGTGCCAGCGGTGCCAGCACCGGCCTGGGGACCACTCCGGGGTTGGCCAGTCCAGGCCTTGGTGGCACCGGTCTGACCCCCGGCCTGGCCAGTCCAGGCGCAACCACCCCCGGCTCGCTCGCCCTACCGGGCACCAGCCTGACGCCGACGGCTGCGACGGGCGCGGGCGTCAACCCGGCGCTGAGCAACCCCGGGCTGACCAGCCCCACCGGAGCGGCGCCGGGGCTGACCAGCCCCTCGGCTGTGAGCCCGGCCGCCGGCACCGGCGAGGTTCCGATCACGGCTCCGGCCGGCCTGGACCCGGGTGCCGACGGCACCTATCCGATCCTTGGTGACACCTCGGGCCTCGGTGGCGGCGGCGGCACTGGCCTCTCCCCGGTCAGCCCCATCGGTACGGGTGGCGGCGGCAGTGGCGGCGGCGGCGGTCTGGTCAGCGACCTGATGCAGGCCGCGAACCAACTGGGCGCCAGTCAGGCCATCGACCTGCTCAAGGGCCTGGTGATGCCGGCAATCATGCAGGGCGTCCAAGGCGGCGCGGGTGGTGCTCCGGCCGCTGGCGGGTTGCCTGCGCTACCCGGCGTCCCCGCGTTGCCCGGCGTCCCCGCCCTGCCAGGCGGACCGGCGGCGGCCGCAATACCCGCTGCCGCTGCGGCGGCGCCGGCCGCTATCCCCGGTGCGGCCGCAGCTGTGCCGGCTGCGATCGTGCCGTCACTACCGCCCGTCTAACCCCCGTCTAACCGTCCAAATGGGCTCAAGAGCCTGTCGCCTGACGGCACCGCAGAGACACCCATCCTCTGCGGTGTCGTCGACAGGTTTTCTCGGCACAAGTGCCGTGTCGCCACATAAGAAACATTAGACACACACGTAACATCGCCTGGTGTCCCGCAGTCGAGCGCCGACGATGCTGCTCACCGCCGCCCTGGCGACGGTCGTCATCGTCACGTGGGTACTCATGCGTCCGCCCTCGGATACCCACCCCAGCGGGCCCACGCGTGATACCCAACTCGCCGAGCAACCACTGGTCGGGGTCGGCGGCGGTGTGACCGTCCGCGAACTCACTCAGGACACACCGTTCTCGCTGTTCGCACTCACCGGCGATCTGGCCGGCTCGTCGGCTCGCGTGCGCGCCAAGCGGCCCGACGGCTCGTGGGGGCCGTGGTATCAGACCGAATTCCAGACCTCGGCGCCGGAGGGCGCGGAGTCTGCCGCGCAACCGCGCAGTACCGATCCGGTGTTCGTCGGCACCACCAGGTCCGTGCAGGTCGCCGTCACCCGCCCGATGGATGCGCCGGTGACGCAACCGCCGCCGGTGCCCGCCGCGAAAGGTGACATGGGCTATCGGCCGGTCACGAAGGAACAGCCTTTCGGGCAGAACATCTCCGCGATCCTCATCTCGCCGCCCCAGGCACCCGGCGAAAGGCACTGGACGCCGCCGACCGGGGTCGCCATGCCGGGCCAGGCGCCGCGAATCATCAGCCGCGCCGAATGGGGAGCCGACGAATCGCTGCGGTGCGGCACCCCGCAGTACGACCGCGGCGTACGCGCCGCGGTGGTCCACCACACCGCCGGGAGCAACGACTACTCCCCGCTGGAA
>JAVROG010000067.1:0-3182 GCA_032162865.1 Mycobacterium sp.
CTTTGGGCCAGGTCGGGATGGCCCCGTTCTGCCAGCTGGAGAACGTGTCGCTGCGGCGGGATACCTCTTTGACGTCACCGTGCTTGGTGACGAGCCAGTAGCCGTTGTCCTCGAAACCTCCGCAACCGTCGGGCACGTCGACCCAGTGAATCGGTTCGGACTTGCGGAGCTGAGCGAGTTCTTCCACGGGAAGCCCGGCCAGGTTGACGTCGGGGTCGAGGAAGTCGAAGTCAGTCGAAATATTTGGGGGTGCCATTAGGGTGCTCTCCTAAATTGCAACGTGTTCTAGTCTCAGTAAAACATGCCTCCACCGCAGACGAAAGGCATCGCGGCGTCCTCGCTTGTCATAGTAATGAAACGTGTTCTAGCCTGACTTCATGGGTAACCCGGTAATCGTCGAAGCCACCCGCAGCCCGATCGGCAAGCGCAACGGATGGCTGTCAGGACTGCACGCCACCGAGCTGCTTGGGGCAGTTCAAAAGGCGGTAGTGGAGAAGGCTGGCATCGATGCCGGCGACGTCGAGCAGATCGTCGGCGGCTGCGTCACGCAGTTTGGCGAGCAGTCCAACAACATCACCCGGGTGAGCTGGCTCGTCGCCGGACTGCCCGAGCACGTTGGCGCCATGACCGTCGATTGCCAGTGCGGTAGCGGTCAGCAGGCCAACGGCCTCGTCGCCGGCCTGATTGCGGCGGGCGCCATCGACATCGGCATTGCGTGCGGCATCGAGGCCATGAGCCGGGTCGGCCTCGGTGCCAACGCGGGTCCCGACCGCACGATCCTGCGACCCGAGTCGTGGGACATCGATCTACCTGACCAGTTCACCGCGGCCGAGCGGATCGCCAAGCGCCGCGGCATCACCCGCGAGGACATCGACGAGTTCGGCTACGGCTCCCAGGCCAAGGCCAAGCAAGCCTGGAGCGAGGGGCGCTTCGATCGCGAGATCTCGCCGATCGTCGCGCCGGTGCTCGACGAGAACAAGCGGCCGACGGCGGAGCGCGCGACGATCAGTCGCGACCAGGGCCTGCGTGACACCACGCTGTCCGGTTTGAGCCAACTCAAGCCGGTGCTGGAGGGTGGCATCCACACGGCGGGCACGTCGTCACAGATCTCCGACGGCGCGGCGGCCGTGCTTTGGATGGATGAGGATAAGGCCAGGGCGCTCGGTCTCAAGCCGCGGGCCCGGATCATCAGCCAGGCCCTCGTCGGCGCCGAACCGTACTACCACCTCGACGGACCCGTCCAGTCCACGGCGAAGGTCCTGGAGAAGGCCGGCATGAAGATCGGCGACATCGACATCGTCGAGATCAACGAGGCGTTCGCATCCGTGGTGCTGTCCTGGGCGCGGGTCCACGAACCCGACATGGACCGGGTCAACATCAACGGCGGCGCCATCGCGCTGGGACATCCGGTGGGCAGCACCGGAAGTCGATTGATCACCACCGCGCTGCACGAACTGGAGCGCACCGACAAGAGCACGGCGCTGATCACGATGTGCGCGGGCGGCGCGCTGTCGACCGGGACCATCATCGAGCGCATCTGACTGCCATGCCGAAATCACAACCGCGATTTCTGAATGCGCCGTTCATGGATCACTTCCTCAAGTGGATGTCGCGCCTCAACACCTGGATGTACCGCCGTAACGGCGGCGAGGGACTGGGTGGTACGTTCCAGAACATCCCAGTCGCGCTGCTGACCACCACCGGCCGCAAGACCGGCGAACCGCGGGTCAGCCCGCTGTATTTTCTGCGCGACGGCGACCGGGTGATCGTCGCGGCATCTCGGGGCGGCTCGGCCAAGAACCCGTTGTGGTACCTCAACCTGAAGGCCAACCCCAAGGTGCAGGTGCAGGTCAAGAAGGAAGTGCTCGACCTGACCGCGCGCGATGCCACCGACGACGAACGCGCCCAGTACTGGCCGCAATTGGTGGATATGTATCCGAGCTACGAGGACTATCAGTCCTGGACCGACCGCACGATTCCGATTGTCATCTGCGACCCCTAACGCGGCGAATCGCGCTAGTCCTGACGGCCGCTAAGAACCCGCCCCGTACACGGGGACTGGTGTGCGTGACTTGGCCAGCAGATCTGTGACCACAGGCCCCAGCTCGGCGGGATCCCATTTTGCGCCGTTGTCGATCTGCGGGCCGTGCGCCCAACCCTCGGCGACGCGGATCAAGCCCGCCTCGACCTCGAAGACCTTGCCGGTGACGTCGCCAGATTCGATGCTGCCCAACCACACCACCAGCGGTGAAACATTTTCCGGCGCCATCGCGTCGAATCCGCCGTCCTCGGGAGCGGCCATGGTTTCCGCGAACACCGCCTCGGTCATCCTGGTTCGTGCGGCCGGCGCGATCGCGTTGACCGTGATGCCGTAGCGACCTAACTCGGCGGCACCGACCAGGGTCAGTGCGGCGATACCGGCTTTGGCGGCGGAGTAGTTGCCCTGTCCGACGCTGCCCTGCAGGCCGGCGCCCGAACTGGTGTTGATGATGCGGGCGTTGAGATCGTCGGGGCCGACCGAACCGGACTTGATCTGCCGCCGCCAATATCCCGCGGCGTGCCGCAGTGTCATGAAATGACCCTTGAGGTGGACGCGGATCACGGCGTCCCATTCACTTTCACTGGTATTGGCCAACATTCGGTCGCGGATGAACCCGGCGTTGTTCACCAGCACATCGAGGCCCCCGAAGGTGTCGACCGCCGTATCGACCAGGTTCTGCGCGCCCGTCCATTCCGCGATGTCGTCACGGTTGGCGACGGCTTCCCCACCGGCAGCGGTGATTTCGTCGACCACTTGCTGCGCCGGGCTCTCGCCGGCAGATCCGTCCAGTCCCACACCGATGTCGTTGACCACGACGCGAGCGCCTTCGGCGGCGAAGGCCAAGGCGTGTGCGCGGCCGATGCCACGACCCGCTCCGGTGACGATGACGACGCGGCCGTCAACCAAGCCCATTCCCAACTCCTCTTCGATTGATTATTTGTTGGCGCTCGACGTGGACAGATACTGCGGCGGCTCTCCGCCACCATGTACCTCCAGCGTCGCACCGCTGATGTAGGGGGCCACATCGGAGACCAGAAACGCTGCGGCCCAGCCGACGTCGGCAGGTTTGGCCAGCCGGCCCAGCGGCACGGTGGCGCCGATGCGGGCTATCGACTCGGCGTCTCCGTAAAACAGATCCGCC
>JAVROG010000068.1:0-5634 GCA_032162865.1 Mycobacterium sp.
CCAACCCGGCCGCCATCGCCACCGGATTGCCCGACAGCGTGCCGGCCTGATACACCGGCCCGAGCGGAGCCAATCTCTCCATCACCTCGACCCGGCCGCCGAACGCCGCAGCCGGCAGGCCGCCGCTCAACACCTTGCCGAAGGTGAACAGGTCGGCGTCGACGGGATCGATTCCGTACCAACCACTTCGGCTGACCCGGAAACCCGTCATCACCTCGTCGACGATCAACAACGCGCCGTGCTCGGCGGTGATCGTCCGCAGCGCGGCGTTATAGCCGCTGGCCGGTGGGACGACGCCCATGTTGCCCGGGCTGGCCTCGGTGATCACCGCGGCGATCTGCTCGCCGTGCCGCGCGAAACTCTCCCGCACCGCGTCGATATCGTTGTAGGGCAACACAATCGTGTCGGCTGCGGCCGCGGCGGTGACCCCGGGCGAGGACGGCAGTCCCAGCGTGGCCACGCCCGAACCCGCGTCGGCCAGCAGCGCATCAACATGCCCGTGGTAGCAGCCGGAGAACTTGATGATCTTGGGCCGGCCGGTGAACCCGCGGGCCAACCGGACCGCGCTCATGGTGGCCTCGGTGCCGGAGTTGACCAGCCGGATCCGCTCGACGGGCGCGACCCGTCCGATGATCTCGGCGGCCAGCGCGGTCTCGGCCGGTGTCGGGGCTCCGAAGGACAGGCCGTTGGCGGCCGCCTTGGCGACGGCGTCGACGACGGCCGGATGTGCGTGACCGAGGATCATCGGACCCCAAGAGCACACCAGGTCGACGTAGCTGTTGCCGTCGGCGTCGGTCAGGCGGCAGCCGTGTGCTTCGGTGATGAACCGAGGAGTGCCACCGACCGCGGAGAACGCGCGCACCGGGGAGTTGACGCCACCCGGAATGACCGAGCAGGCATCGGAGAACAGCTGCGCTGAGGCCGCCACCCGTGCGGTCGCCTGGTCGGTCTTACCCATGCCGACCAGTGTCCCAGCCGCTTCACCCTCCTCAACTACAGGGTGTAAGAGTCTTGTCATGCAGTTACCTGAATGGCTCACCCGCTTCAACAAGCGGGTCACCAACCCCGTCCAGCGGAGGTGGGCCGGCCGGATCCCGATGCACGGCATCCTCGAGCACGTCGGCCGGCGGTCGGGTAAGCCGTACCGCACCCCACTGATCGTGTTCAACGCCGACATCAATGGGCAACCGGGACTGGCGATTCTGCTGACCTACGGCCCCGACCGGGACTGGCTGAAGAACATCACTGCGGCAGGGGGTGGACGGATGCGACGTCATGGCGGCGTCTTCGGCGTGACCAACCCTGCGATCGTCACCAAAGGCGAGGCGCCGCCGCACGTGACCAGCGGGCGCCTGATCTTCCCGCGGCTGCCGTTCGACCAAGCGGTGCTACTCACCAAGAGCTAGTGACGCGTCTCACAGCGATTCGGGAGGTGGCGGTCCGACTGCGCGGCGGACCGGGCCGCGCACCGGCCAATGCGGTGGTGAACTTCGGTGACCACACGGTGTCGCTGGTCGCGGTCATCAGCGACGTCGCGCGGGCCGGGAAACCCGTGGTCGGGGTGGCCTTCAACTCGATCGGCCGCTTTGCCCAGAGCGGGATCCTGCGCGACCGGGTGATCCCGCGCGTCCTGGCGGCGGCTCCTGACGCCCTGCTCGACGAGTCGGGGCGGATCGACCCGGCCGCGGTGTCGCGTTGCGCGCTGCGGGACGAAAAGCCCGGCGGGCACGGGGACCGGGCAGGCGCGGTGGCCGCTGTGGAACTAGCCTGCTGGGACCTGGCCGCCAAACTCGACGACGAACCCGCCTACGCAAGCATCGCGAGTCGCTTCGGGCGAGAGCGGGCTGCAACGGTCGCCGTGTATGCCGCGGGCGGTTACTACTACCCGGGCCAACCCGGCGCTGGCTTGGACGGACTGCGCGACGAGATGCGTTCGTACCTCGATATGGGTTATGAGGCAGTGAAGATGAAGATCGGTGGCGCCGATCTGCGCGACGACCTGGCCCGCATTGAGGCGGTTATCGACCTGGTCGGCGCCGGTGGGCGGGTCGCGGTGGACGCGAACGGCAGGTTCGACCGGGCCGCCGCGACGCAGTGGGCTGCGGCGTTGGCCGGTTACGGGTTGCGCTGGTACGAAGAGCCTGGCGACCCACTGGATTTCGAACTGAACCGTGCGGTGACGGGCTGCTATGAGGGCGCGGTCGCCACCGGCGAAAACCTGTTCTCGGTACCCGACGTGCTCAATCTGGTGCGCTACGGCGGCATGCGGGCGGGTCGCGACATCTTTCAGATGGACGCCGGACTGAGTTATGGATTGGGCGAATACGTACGGATGCTGGAAGTGCTGGAGTCGCACGGCTTCGATCGACGATTCGCCTTTCCGCACGGCGGTCATTTGATCAACCTGCACATTGCGACCGGACTGGGTCTGGGCGGGTGCGAGTCTTATCCGGGCGTGTTCGGACCTTTCGGTGGCTACTCGCCGGGCTGCGCGCTCGATGGCGGCCGGATCGCACCCACGGATGCGCCCGGCTTCGGGCTGGAACAGAAACCTGGGTTGGCCGAGGCGATAGCCGAACTGACGGCTTAGGAGTGCAGAAATGAAGATTGCGATAATCGGTTGTGGTGCAATGGGTTCCATCTACGCAGCCAAACTGGCCGACGCGGGCAACGACGTTTCGGTGATCGACAGCTACCAACCCGGCATCGAGGCGATCGCCCAGCACGGGTTGCGGGTCACCGGTCCCGGCTATGACCGCACGGTGCGGTTGCGCGCCAGCACCGTTGCACCGGCTGAGCCGATGGACCTGATCGTGCTGGCCGTCAAGGCCGCGGATGTGACAACCGGTGCGCAGCAAGCCGTTCCGATGCTGGGCGAGGACACACCGGTGCTGACGATCCAAAACGGCCTGGGCTCGGCGGACACCGTCGCGGGCATCGTCGGCGGACAACGGGTCGCCGTCGGGATCGCCAGCGGGTTCGGCGCCGCGCGGGTAGCGCCCGGCCACGTACATCACAACGCCATGCGCGCCATGCGATTCGGCGCCTATTCCTCGCTGCCGTACGCGGTGGTCGAGTCGGTCGCCGCCGTCTGGACCGATGCCGGCTTCGACGCCGCCGCGGTCACCGACATCGCCGCCATGCAGTGGGAGAAGCTGATCTGCAACGCCGCCTACAGTGCGCCGTGCGCACTGACCGGGATGACCGTCGGCCAGGTGATGGACGACCCGGAGATGGGCCCGGTCAGTCGTGCCGCGGCGACGGAGGCCTGGGCGGTGGCCCGTGCGTCCGGGATTGCCGTCGATGTCGCCGATCCCGTCGCGCACGTCCGCACGTTCGGCGCCGGAATGCCCGATGCGAAGCCGTCGGCGCTGCTCGATCATGAGGCACGTCGGGTCAGCGAAATCGAGGTGATCAACGGCGCGGTGCCCCGGCAGGGAGCACGCGTCGGCGTCGATGCGCCCGTGAACGCGACGCTGACCGCCGTCGTCAAGGCGATCGAACGGGGTTGGTAGGCACCCTTGATTAGCCCGCACGGATCCGACCGTTAAGGCCGCGGTCAGCTAACCACAGAGACACGATGGCGTACCCCTTACCCAGGCAAGGGCGACTGAAACAGCCGACGCATCAAGAGGAAAATCGATGTGAATTGGCAGAGAAAAACCGGGTTTTGGCTCGCCGCACCGGGGTAACACTGCGACTGCGGCGCTGATAGTGCGCGCCGTAGTCAACGAATTAGAGCGAACTGGTTCGTGTCCCCCTAATTTACGGCCTGTCATGGCCGAGAGGAGTACCCCCATGCGTAAATCATTAGCCGTCTTCGGCGTCGCCACAGCACTCACCTTCGGCGGAGCCGGCATCGCGAATGCCACCGTTGATCAGGCTCCTGAGCCGTCGTCGACAACCACAACGCTGGCCGACAACGACACCAACACCCAACACAGCGACAACACCGGGCTGTGGGGCCTGGCCGGCCTACTCGGTCTCGCCGGACTCGCCGGATTGCGGCGTCGGAACACCAACGCCGTCGTCGACCCAGCCGCGGGTCGCAGGCCCGCGGTCTAGCAGGCAGAGGCCTCCGTCGGCGACCATCGCCGGCGGAGGCGCTAAACCTGTTGCCGTACAAAAGGTTCGTGATGGACGCATAGACGTTTTGGCGTGAGAAGCCGACCACTCACGAGCAGCGGATGCCCGCCGGCTAGCGAGCCGGCCAGCGATGTCCGACCGACGAAGGCCCAGCGTCAACGGTGCCGCTGAGCCTTCGTATGGTTTGGCACGGTGAAGTGCTTCAGCCTTGTTCCGCACCAAACTGGTTCGGCCGCAGGCTATTACCTTTAGCCGTCTTTGCGATGAAGTACAGCGCGACCACCGCGACCCAGGACAACAGGCTCAGCCACAGTTGGCTGCGCGCGGCGGTGTCGAACGCCATTTGCACCAGCACCGCAACGATTCCCACGGCGGTCAGGATCGACAGCACTGGGAAAAACCACATCTTCACCCGCAGCTTGTCGACGGGGGTGCGCCGCCGCAGCACAATCTGCGACAGGGCGATCAGCAGGTAGACGAACAAGATGACAGCGCCAGAAGAGTTGAGCAGGAACAGAAATACCGTGTTGGGCGCCAGCCAGGCCATCAACACACACAAGAACCCCACCACCGACGAACACAAGATGGCGGTGGCGGGAACACCGCGGCGGCTGAGCTTGACCAGTTGCGTCGGCGCCTCGCGTCGGCCGGCGAGCACGAACAACATCCGCGACGAGGTGTACAGACCGGAGTTCAGGCAGGACAACACCGCGGTGAGCACCACCGCATTCATGACCTGATCCGCGCCCGGCAGACCCATGTGCTTGAGGGCGGCCACGTACGGCGATGCGCCGGGATCCATTGAATTCCATGGCGTGATCATCACCAGCAGCAGGACCGAACCGACGAAGAAGACCACGATGCGCGCGACCACCGATCTCGTCGCCCGGGCAATTGCGCGCTCCGCGTCTCTGCTCTCGGCAGCGGCGATAGTCACCACCTCGGCGCCCACCATCGAGAAGATCACCACCACAATGGCAGCGAAAACGGCGCCCACACCCTTCGGGAAGAAGCCGCCGTGGGAGGTCAGATTGGAGAAATCCATCTGCCGCCCGGGCAGCAGTCCAAAGACGAACGCCGTCCCGAGGCCCAGGAAAATCACGATGGCCGCGACTTTGATTCCGGCAAACCAGAATTCGAACTCGCCGAAGGAGGAGACCGAGAACAGGTTGGTGGCAGTCATCAACACCATCAGGCACAACGACAGCAACCACAGGGGTGCGTGAAACCAGTAGTTCAGCACCTTTCCGCCGGCGACCGCCTCGAATCCGACGACGATGACCCAGAAGTACCAGTACAGCCAGCCAACCGAAAATCCTGCCCAGCCCCCGAGTGCCGTTGCCGCGTAGTCGGCGAACGAGCCGGTCGACGGGTTCGCGGTGGCCATCTCGCCCAGCATCCGCATCACCAGGACGATGAGCACACCGCAGAGCGCGTAGGTCAGGAACGACGCGGGCCCGGTTTTCCCAATCACCACGCCGGATCCGACGAACAATCCGGCACCGATCACGCCGCCGAGGGCGATCATGCTGAGCTGCCGTTGCGACA
>JAVROG010000069.1:0-16852 GCA_032162865.1 Mycobacterium sp.
TCCGCCCACTGGACCTTGAGGTGTTCGGTGGGCACGACGATGGTGAGTTGCTCGACGCCGCGATGGCCGAGAAGCTCCGCCGCGATACGAAGGGCGAATGCGGTCTTGCCTGATCCGGGTGTGGCGACGGCGAGGAAATCACGCGGCTCGGTGCCCAGGTACTTGACCAGCGCGCGGCGCTGCCAGCCGCGCAACGGCCGGCTGAGGTCGGTGATTGGGTCGGTGACACCGGCAGCGATACTGACTGGCTGCAGCGACAACTGATCCCCCCGTAGCTGATGGCTGTGCTGCCGCCGCGTCGGAAGTCGACGCCGGGCGCAGCTGTAAAATCTAGCATGGCAACGCTTTTCGGAGACATTAGGACATGAACGACTAGCGGGGCGCGTCGTGCTGCTCTAGCCAGCTGTGGATACTTCGGGCGACGTCAGCCCAGCCGGGTTCCATCATCATGTTGTGTCCCATATCGGGGAAGAACTCCGCGTCGGTCTGGTAGGCGCGTGCGGTTGCGGGTACCTCGCCGCGCGGCTCGGCGTGTCATGTACGTGGTGTCAGTGTCGCGGATCTGGTGACCCGCTGCGCCCGACTTCGTCGATCTGGCGGTCACCACGGGGCTAAATGGTGGTGACCCGCTGCGCCCGACTTCGTCGAACTGGCGGTCACCACGGGGCTAAATGGTGGTGACCCGCTGCGCCCGACTTCGTCGAACTGGCGGTCACCACTAGGCTGGCGGACGTGTTTGAATCGCTTTCCGATCGGTTGACCGGTGCCCTTGCGGGACTGCGCGGCAAGGGCCGCCTGACCGAAGCCGATATCGAGGCCACCACCCGCGAAATCCGGCTCGCATTGCTGGAAGCCGACGTCTCGCTGCCGGTAGTACGCGCATTCGTCCACCGCATCAAGGAACGCGCCAAGGGCGCAGAGGTGTCGGGCGCCCTCAACCCGGCGCAACAGGTTGTCAAGATCGTCAACGAGGAACTGATCGGCATCCTCGGTGGCCAGACCCGCGAGCTGGCGTATGCGAAAACCCCGCCGACGGTGATCATGCTCGCCGGTCTGCAGGGTTCCGGTAAGACGACACTGGCGGGCAAGTTGGCCGCGCGCCTCAAAGGCCAAGGGCACACGCCGCTGCTGGTGGCCTGCGACCTGCAGCGCCCGGCCGCCGTCAACCAGCTGCAAGTCGTCGGCCAGCGGGCCGGTGTGCCGGTGTTCGCGCCACACCCCGGTGCATCTCCCGAGTCCGGCCCGGGTGACCCGGTCGCCGTCGCCGCGGCAGGCCTTGCCGAGGCTAAGGCTAAACACTTCGACTTCCTCATCGTCGACACCGCCGGGCGGCTGGGTATCGACGAGGAGTTGATGGCTCAGGCCGCTGCCATCCGCGACGCCATCGACCCTGACGAGGTGCTGTTCGTCCTGGACGCGATGATCGGCCAGGATGCCGTCGCCACCGCCCAGGCCTTCGGTGACGGTGTCGGATTCACCGGTGTGGTCCTGACTAAGCTCGACGGCGACGCCCGCGGTGGTGCCGCGCTGTCGGTCCGCGAAGTGACCGGTGTGCCAATCCTTTTCGCCTCCACCGGTGAAAAGTTCGATGACTTCGACGTCTTCCACCCCGACCGGATGGCCAGCCGCATCCTGGGCATGGGCGACGTGCTCAGCCTGATCGAACAGGCCGAGCAGCACTTCGACGCACAGCGTGCCGAGGAAGCCGCCGCCAAGATCGGCTCCGGTGAGCTGACACTCGAGGACTTCCTCGAGCAGATGCTGGCCGTGCGCAAGATGGGCCCGATCGGCAACCTGCTGGGCATGCTGCCCGGCGGTGCGCAGATGAAGGATGCGCTCGCCGAGGTCGACGACAAGAGCCTCGACCGGCTGCAAGCCATCATCCGCGGAATGACGCCGCAGGAGCGGGCCGATCCGAAGATCATCAACGCCTCCCGGCGGCTGCGCATCGCCAACGGCTCGGGCGTCAACGTGTCCGAAGTCAATCAGCTGGTGGACCGCTTTTTCGAGGCCCGCAAGATGATGTCGTCGATGCTCGGCGGCATGGGGATACCCGGGCTGGGCCGCAAGTCCGCGACGCGGAAGTCCAAGAGCGCGAAAGGCAAGAAGGGCAAGAAGGGCGGACGCGGCCCGACGCCGCCGAAGGTCAGGAGCCCGTTCGGCGCGGGTATGCCGGGCATGCCTGCGGGGTTCCCCGATCTATCGCAAATGCCCGAGGGTCTCAACGAGTTGCCCCCCGGCCTGGCCGACTTCGACCTTTCAAAACTGAAGTTCCCGGGCCAGAAGTAGGCGCGTCATGCGCCTGCACGTGCGCGGTCTAGGCCTGCCTGATGAGACCGCAACGGATCTGTGGATCGTCGACGGCCACATCAGCACCGAGCCGATTGCCGGGGCCGACACCGTCTTTGGTGCGTCTTCGCAAGGCTGGATTCTGCCCGGGTTGGTGGACCTGCACTGCCACATCGGACTTGGCGAGCACGGCGGGGTTGAGTTCGACGAAGCAATCGTCCAGGCCGAGATCGAACGCGACGTCGGCGTACTGCTAGTTCGCGACTGCGGAGTACCGATCGACACCCGCAGTCTCGACGACCGCGCAGACCTGCCCCGGATCATCCGGGCCGGACGACACCTCGCCAGGCCAAAGCGCTACATCCCTGGCCTGGCAATCGATCTCGAAGACGAGTCGCAGCTGCCGGCCGCGGTGGCCGAGCAGGCCCAGCTCGGAGACGGCTGGGTCAAGCTGGTCGGTGACTGGATCGACCGCAAGATCGGTGACCTCGCCCCTCTATGGTCCGACGACGTCCTCAAAGCCGCGATCGACACCGCACACGCCCACGGGGCGCGGGTCACCGCACACGTCTTCGGCGAGGATGCGTTGCCCGGTCTGCTCAACGCCGGCATTGACTGCATCGAACACGGCACCGGCCTCACCGACGACACCGTCGCGCTGATGCTCGAACACGGAACGGCGCTGGTGCCCACGCTGATCAACCTGGAAAACTTCCCCGGCATCGCCGATTCGGCGGAACGCTATCCGGTTTACGCGGCGCACATGCGCGACTTGTACGACCGCAGCAATGCGCGGCTGAGCGCGGCCCGGGCGGCGGGCGTGCCGGTGTACGCAGGCAGCGATGCCGGCGGGATGATCCGGCACGGACGTGTCGCGGATGAGGTCGAGGCACTCAAAGGCATCGGTATGACTGCCACCGAGGCGTTAGGCGCAGCGTGCTGGGATGCCCGGCGTTGGCTGGGCTATCCCGGTCTCGACCACGGGGCATCGGCGGACCTGTTGTGCTACGCCGAAGACCCACGCCAGGGGCCCGGCGTGTTGAAGCGACCCGATCTGGTGATCCTGCGCGGCAAGACCTTTCGTCCCGGCTGACGAACCAATTGTTTGCCCAGTGTTAGCAAAGCGCTGACTGCGTCCCGTGCTGACCTGGTTAATATCGCAAAATGGCGTTGGCTCGCGGTGCGACCTTCGCGTTTTACACCGTCGTGCGCATGCTGAGTTCGTCCGCAACCGGCGAGGTGTATCTGGCCGAACGGTCCGGATTGCCCGGGTGGCAAGCACTGAAGGTTCTTCCCATGGCGCCGTGGGCGGATGGCGATTTCCGCGAGCGGTTTCACCGGGAGACCCAGATCGCCGCGGGCCTCTATCACCCCAATGTGCTGGAGGTGCAGGACCGCGGCGAATTCGAGGGCCAGCTGTGGATCGCCATGGACTATGTGGACGGCGACGACGCAGCGAAACTCATGGCCAATCGGTTCCCGGCGGTGTTGCCGGTTGGTGAGGCACTCGCCATGGTCGCGGCCGCTGCCGCCGGACTCGACTTCGCTCACGAACGCGGGATGCTGCATCGCGACGTCCGGCCCGCCAACATCCTGATGACGACTCCGGGGGCGGGCGAACCGCGAATTCTGTTGACCGACTTCGGATTGGCGCGCCCGGCAGGTGAGTCCGCCTACGCCGCTCCGGAGGAATCGAACGGCACCCGGGTCGACGGCCGCGCCGATCAGTACGCGCTGGCGGCCACGGCGCTGCACCTGCTCACCGGGTCACCGCCGGCGAGCCCGGGCCCGTCCGAACTCAGAGGCCTGCGACCGGACCTGGCCCGGCTGGACGACGTCCTCGCCAAAGCACTGGCCGCGGATCCCTCGGATCGATTCGGGAGCTGCCGTGATTTCGCCGCGGCGCTCGCCGAGCACGCCGGCATCGCAGACCGCCGTTCCGAGCCCCTCGCGGTAACCGAGCCCCCGGTTGTCACGCCTGAACCCGCCTATGTCGTCGACTATCCGGCGTACGGCTGGCCGGATGCGTCGGACGCCGCAGCAAAACCGATTACCGCCACCGGGACCAAGAAACCGACCAACAAGCCGGCCTACAAACCGGGGAGGCACCGGCCGCGCCGGATTCTGATCGGCGCCGCGGCGGTATTGGTAATGGTCGGCCTGCTCGCGGTCGGCATCATGATCGGGCGGCAGACGAACCGTTCGACCACCCAGGCCGGTAGTCCGGCGACAAGCACGATGGCGGCATTCAGCGCCGCGCCGAGCATTGCCCCCCGCGGCGCCGTACCGCTTCCTCTCGAAGGCACCTTTCTCATCGAGGTGCAACGATCCCAGCAGACCTTCGACAACACGCCCAACCCACAGCCGCCGGACGTCAGCACCTACTGGGCGATCCGATCGTCTTGCACTCCCATTAAGTGCCTGGCGGCCGCGACGCTACTCAACGGCAACGACCACACACAGCCGAAGTCGCCGGATGTGCACCCGCTGATCCTGGAGTTCGACGATGGACAGTGGCGGTCCCGGCCGGAAACCACGAAGTTCCCGTGTATCGATCCCAATGGGGTGACGAGTGCGCAGACCACCGTGCAGGTGGTGTCGCTGCGCCCACAACCGCAGGGCAACCTCGTTGGCGAGATGGTGGTCACCGTGAAAAGCAACGAGTGCCACCAACAGGGCGGTGTCATCCGGATCCCGACCGAGGCAAGCCGCAGCGGCGACACACCGCCGGGAGTGAATGTGCCGGATCCGGTGCGGATCAGCCCGACGACCAGCGAACCGCCGACGGTCACACCGACGGGGCCGCCCACCACGCCGTCGAAGCCGCGCTGACCTGCCTCCACGAAAAGATTGCGAGCGATCGCTATCTATGTTAGCTTGGCTGCAAGCCCAATGACTTGGAGGAATTGTGACCTACGACGTGATCATCCGCGACGGACTGTGGTTCGACGGCACCGGCGCAGCGCCGCAAACGCGGACCTTGGGCATTCGTGACGGCGTGGTGGCCACCGTGTCAGCCGGCCCGTTGGACACGACCGGTTGCTCCGAGGTGATCGACGCGGCGGGGAAGTGGATCATGCCCGGCTTCCTGGACGTGCACACCCACTACGACGCCGAGATTCTGCTCGACCCGGGCCTGCGTGAGTCGGTGCGTCACGGGGTCACCACGTTGCTGCTGGGCAATTGCTCGCTGTCGACGGTCTACGCCAATACCGAGGACGCCGCCGACCTCTTCAGTCGCGTCGAAGCGGTGCCGCGCGACTTCGTGCTGGGCGCGCTGGAAAACAACAAGACGTGGTCGACGCCCGAGGAGTACGTCGCGACCATCGACGCCTTGCCCCTCGGGCCGAATGTGGGCTCGATGCTTGGGCATTCGGATCTACGCACGGCGGTGCTCGGCCTCGAGCGTGCGACCGACGGTGCTGTCCGGCCCACCGATGCCGAGCTGGAAAAGATGGCGAAGTTGCTCGACGCGGCGCTCGAGGCCGGGATGCTCGGCATGTCCGGGATGGATGCGCCGATCGACAAGCTGGACGGTGATCGCTTCCGATCCCGCGCGCTGCCGTCGACCTTCGCGACGTGGCGGGAACGGCGCAGACTGATCAAGGTGCTGCGCAAGCGCGGCCGGATCCTGCAGAGCGCACCCAACGTCGACAGCCCGGTGTCGGCGCTGATGTTCTTCCTCACCAGCAGTCGTATTCTCAACCGCCGCAAAGGGGTTCGAATGAGCATGCTGGTGTCGGCGGACGCCAAATCGATGCCGCTGGCGGTGCATATCTTCGGGCGCGGTACCCGGATCCTCAACAAGGTGCTGGGGTCCAGCGTGAAATTCCAGCACCTGCCCGTGCCGTTCGAGTTGTACTCCGACGGAATTGACCTGCCGGTGTTCGAAGAGTTCGGCGCGGGAACCGCGGCCCTACATCTTCGCGAAGAACTAGAGCGCAACGAGTTGCTGGCCGACGAGTCCTACCGCCGCAAGTTCCGCCGCGAATTCGACCGCGTCAAGCTCGGACCGTCGTTGTGGCACCGCGACTTCCACGATGCGGTAATCGTGGAGTGCCCCGATAAGTCGTTGGTGGGCAAGAGCTTTGGTGCGATCGCCGACGAGCGCGGGCTGCATCCGCTCGATGCGTTCCTCGATGTCCTCGTCGAGAACGGCGAGCGCAACGTGCGGTGGACAACCATCGTCGCCAATCACCGGCCCAAGCAGCTGGACAAGCTGGCCGCCGACCCGAGCGTCCACATGGGCTTCTCCGACGCCGGCGCGCACCTGCGCAACATGGCCTTCTACAACTTTCCGCTGCGGCTGCTCAAGCGAACTCGGGACGCCCACCGGGCGGGCAAGCCATTCCTCACCGTGGAACGGGCCGTCTACCGGCTCACCGGCGAGCTGGGGGAATGGTTCGGCATCAACGCCGGCACCCTGCGAGAGGGCGATCGCGCGGACTTCGTGGTCATCGACCCCGCGCACCTGGACGAATCGGTGGACAGTTATCACGAGGAAGCGGTGCCCTTCTACGGCGGCCTGCGGCGCATGGTCAACCGCAACGACGCGACCGTGGTTGCAACGGGAGTGGGCGGCGCCGTCGTCTTCCGCAATGGTGAGTTCTGCGACGGCTACGGCCAGACCGTGAAGTCGGGCCGGTACCTGCGGGCGGGCGAGCAGCACGCGCGTCGTGCCGAGCCTGCGGTGATCGCGTCAGCCTGACATGGCCAGGACCCAGCAGCAGCGCCGGGAGGAGACGGTCGGCCGTCTCCTCGAGGCCTGCATCGACACCATCATCGAGGTCGGCTATGCCCGCGCCTCGGCCGCCGTGATCACCAAGCGGGCCGGGGTTTCGGTGGGCGCCCTGTTCCGCCACTTCGAAACCATGGGTGATTTCATGGCGGCCACGGCATCCGAAGTGCTGCGTCGACACTTGGAGAGCTTCACCAAACAGGTCGCCGAAATACCGGCGGACCGGCCGGCACTCGAGGTGGCGCTGGCGATCCTGCGGGACATCACCAGCGGCCCCGCGAACGCGGTGCTCTACGAGTTGATGGTCGCGGCGCGCACCGACGAGAAGCTCAGACTCACTCTGCAACACGAACTCGGGCAGTACCGCGCGAAGATTTTCGACGCCGCACGGGCGATGCCCGGGACTGAGAGCATCCCGCAGGACACGCTTCCGGTCCTGGTGGCGTTGCTGACGAATGTCTTCGACGGAGCCGCGATAGTGGAGGGCGTACTTCCGCAACCGGACATCGCTGCGCGCAGGATTCCGGTGCTGACCGCTTTGCTTACTGCGGCGTGGCCCCTCCCGCCTGAGTGAGCAGCTCTGAGAGCCTGATGGCGTCGACCCGCTGCGCCCGGCGAACCGCCGCGCTTGCGATCGACGCTAGAACCTGATGGCGTCGACCCGCTGCGCCCGGCGACCCGCCGCGCTTGCGATCGACGCTAGAGCGAGCCGATGCTGGCCTGCGGGCCGACCGCGAAACCCCAGTCGAACAGGCTCGCCGCCTGATCCCAGTACGTAGGCCCGCCCTCCTTGACCAGCCCGTACATCATGGCGATCACCAGCCGGCGACCACCGCGCGAGGCCGCACCGACGAACGTCTTGCGGGCGGCGTTGGTGAAGCCCGTCTTGCCGCCGAGCGCGCCGGGATACCGATGCAACAGCTCGTCCTGATTCAGGATCGTTTGGTCGCCTCCCTCACCCGGCCCGCCGGGGAACATCGCGGAGGGCTCCGCGGTGATCTGCGCGAAAATCGGGTTGGCCATCGCCGCGCGGAAGATGACCGCAAGGTCATGTGGACTCGATGCCCCGGCGGAGCCGTCGGGCGCGTCCAGGCCGGAGGGCGTTGCGGCCTGCGTGCTCCCGGCCCCGAGAGAGGCGGCTTTGGCGTTCATCTTGCCCACGGCGACGTCCTGGCCGCCCAGCATGTGCGCCAACGTATTGGCGGCGTCGTTGCCCGAGACCAGCAGCAGGCCGTCGAGCAGTTCGCGCGTGGTGTAGGAGTGGCCGGGTTTGACACCAACGCAGTTGCATTCGACCTGCGTGTCGGCGACGTCGGCGACGACGGTGGAGCTCAGGCTGAGCTCGTCGAGCACCACCAGCGCCAACAGCACCTTGATCGTGCTTGCCGGTGGGTGGACGACGTTCTGATCGCGGCCGGCCAGCACTTGTCCGCTGTCCATGTCGGCCACGATCCAGGCCTGGGCCGGGCCGTCCGGGATCGGAACCGAGCCGGCTGGCTGCACATCGGTATCGGCTCTTGAAATCGGCGCAGCGCTCACCGCCACCCCGGAAATACTGAACGTGAGCAGCGCAGCGGCTGCGGCGATGAGCCTTCGCATGGGCGCTGAGTCTAACTCCCGGACCTTCGGTGTGCGTTCGATGCTTGAATCGAGGCATGTTGAGCCTGGCAGAAGTTTCCGACCGCATGGAGATCCAGCAGTTGCTCGTGGACTACTCCACCGCGATCGACCAGCGTCGATTCGACGATCTGGACAACGTGTTCACCCCGGACGCCTACATCGACTACCGAGAACTCGGCGGCATCGACGGCCCGTATCCCGAGGTCAAGAAGTGGCTGTCGGAGGTATTGCCGAACTTCCCAGCCTATGCCCACATGCTGGGCAACTTCTCGGTTCGCATCGATGGCGACACCGCGGCTTCGCGGGTGATCTGTTTCAACCCGATGGTGCTGGGCGGGCACAAGGAGGAGATCCTGTTCTGTGGGCTGTGGTACGACGACGAGTTCGTGCGCACGCCCCAGGGCTGGCGGATGACCCGCCGCGTCGAGACCAAGTGTTTCCAGAAAGTCATGTAGGGCTCGATGGTGGCGACCCGCCGCGGCCGGCGGCGCCGGGCTCGCGATCGCCACAATTTCCGCTTGAGCACCCGGTTCTGGCAGAATGGGCCGCTGTCCGCCGCGCGACTGGTCCTTATTGGGGGTCGCTCGATGGTCACACACGCGAGGCGAAACCGGACTCGGGCATTTCCGCCCATGTCGCTGAATTGCAGCGTGACACACACAGGAGAAGTCGCTTAACCATGGCTGTCAAGATCAAGCTCACTCGGCTTGGCAAGATCCGCAATCCCCAGTACCGCATCGCCGTCGCCGACGCGCGCACCCGCCGCGACGGCCGCTCGATCGAGGTCATCGGCCGGTACCACCCGAAGGAAGAGCCGAGCCTCATCGAGATCGATTCCGAGCGCGCCCAGTACTGGCTGTCCGTCGGCGCGCAGCCGACCGAGCCCGTCCTCAAGCTGCTGAAGATCACCGGCGACTGGCAGAAGTTCAAGGGCATCCCGGGCGCCGAGGGGCGCTTGAAGGTGAAGCCGCCCAAGCCCAGCAAGCTCGAGCTGTTCAACGCCGCGTTGGCTGCCGCCGACGGCGGTCCCACCACCGAGGCCGCGAAGCCGAAGAAGAAGGCACCAGCCAAGAAGGCCGCCGCTAAAGAGGAGTCCGCTCCCGAGGCGGGGGATGAGAAGGCTGTGGCCGCAGCCGAGACCGCGCCGGGCGAACAGTCCGAGCCGGCCCAGCCGTCCACCGAGAGCTGACGCTCGCCATGAGTACGGTCGTGGTTGACGCCGTCGAGCACCTGGTCCGTGGCATCGTCGACAACCCGGACGATGTCCGGGTGGATCTGGTGACCAGTCGTCGTGGACGCACTGTCGAGGTTCACGTTCACCCTGACGACCTGGGCAAGGTGATCGGTCGCGGGGGACGCACCGCGACCGCGCTGCGCACCCTGGTCGCCGGTATCGGCGGCCGCGGGATCCGTGTCGACGTGGTGGACACAGACCAGTAGCGGAGCCGATGCTCATGGAGCGTCCATGGAGCTAGTTGTGGGGCGTGTGGTCAAGGCGCACGGCATATCCGGCGAGATCGTCGTCGACGTACGCACCGACGATCCCGACGCCCGGTTCGCGCCGGGCGGCAGGCTGCGCGCCAGGAAGCCCCGCGACGCGGGTGCCGAGCGCAGCTACGTCGTCGAGAGTTCGCGCCCGCACGGTGCCCGACTGTTGGTGCGGCTGGAGGGTGTGGGCGACCGCGACTCCGCCGACGCGCTGCGGAGGAACCTGTTCCTCGTCGACTCCGACGAGCTGCCGCCTATCGACGAGCCGGACACCTACTACGACCACCAGTTGGAAGGTCTTCGGGTCGCGACGACGACGGGGCAGGAGATCGGTGTCGTGACCGAGGTGCTGCACACCGCCGGTGGCGAATTGCTCTCTGTCAAGCGCGAATCCGGAGAACTGTTGGTCCCGTTCGTGGGCGCGATCGTCACCGCGGTGTCCTTGGAGGACGGGACCCTCGAGATCCAACCCCCAGACGGTCTGTTGGATTTGGAATAGCGGTGCGCCTCGACGTCGTCACGATCTTCCCGGCCTACCTGGATCCACTGCGACAATCGTTGCCGGGCAAGGCGATTGCAACGGGCCTGGTGGAACTGCGGGTGCACGACCTGCGAGGGTGGACCCGCGACGTCCACCACTCGGTAGACGACGCGCCCTACGGCGGTGGCCCCGGCATGGTCATGAGGGCGCCGGTATGGGGCGAAGCGTTGGACGAAATCTGTTCGCCGGAAACGTTGTTGGTCGTTCCAAGCCCGGCCGGCGTCCTGTTCACCCAGACCACCGCGCAGCGGTGGAGCACCGAGCAGCACCTGGTATTCGCCTGCGGCCGTTATGAAGGCATCGACCAGCGGGTTGTCGACGACTCGGCGCGCCGAATGCGAGTCGAAGAAGTGTCGATCGGCGACTACGTGCTGCCTGGCGGCGAGTCGGCGGCACTGGTGATGATCGAGGCCGTGCTGCGGCTATTGGCCGGCGTGCTGGGCAATCCCTCGTCGCATCAGGATGATTCGCACTCGCCTGCGCTGGATCGGCTGTTGGAGGGGCCGAGCTACACGCGGCCGGCGAGCTGGCGCGGCTTGGACGTTCCGGAGATCCTGCTGTCGGGTGACCACGCCCGAATTGCGGACTGGCGTCGGGAAGTATCGCTGCAGCGGACTCGCGAACGCCGACCGGATTTGACTGCCGACTAGCGACTCAGATGCGGCCGTCGGGGAAGATCGTCTTGACGGCCTGGGTGATCGTTTCGCGCGCGGTGGCGTCGTCGGAAGGCTGCAGCGACTCGATCACCATGATGTAGCGGCGGTCGGAGCCGATCACCCCGGTCGACAGATGCATCCAGTCGGCGCCGACACAGCACATCCAGCCCTGCTTGACCGCAACGGGTTCGGCGTACAGCCCATCGGGGATGCCGAATCGTTGCGGGTACCCGTCGATTCCCGTCGGGGTGGAGTGGGCAAGGTCGTTGACGATGAGGCGGGCGCGCTCCCACGGCAGGCCGCCCGAGCCGTCCAGCAGCCGCTCGTAATAGCGGAGCAGGTCGGGCGCCGAACTGATGGTGTTCCACCACCGGCCGTCGCTGGGCGGCGTGGTTGAGGTCAGTCCGTACCGGCTCGCCACCTGGGTGATGATGGCGTCG
The DNA here is from genome assembly GCA_032162865.1 of Mycobacterium sp. Classification (GTDB taxonomy): domain Bacteria; phylum Actinomycetota; class Actinomycetes; order Mycobacteriales; family Mycobacteriaceae; genus Mycobacterium. The sequence continues at coordinate 11,773 of JAVROG010000069.1, forward strand.
CCGCCATCCTGTCCCCAGAATCGTTCGGCCGCCCCGTCGTCAGAGGACTGCAACATCACGTCCAGAGCCTGATGATCATCGGCGGACAGCGCGGCCCGGCCTTCGGATTCCTGCAGCAGCAGCTCGTCGGCAATGAAGAGTTTGGCCACCGACGCGGTGGCGATGATCTGGTCGTTGCCGTTGGAGACCAATTGATGGGTCACTCGATCGAGGACGGCGACCGAGAGGGTCGCACCGCTCGCAGTGGCCTGAGCGGTGGCCTGCTGCATGCGTGCCTGAACTCCGGCGAGCCCGGTCATCCCGAGGTTCGGCAGCGCCATCGGCATCCCGGTGGGCGTAGCCGTCGTTGCCATTGGCATCCCGGTTGGCGGCGGCGTGACGGACCGCAGCAACAAGTCGACCAGCTGCGGCTCAGCTTGCGGCGGCGGTTCGGACACCGTCTGGGGGGTCGAGCTGAACGCCTTGGCATGGACCGTTGCCTCGCAGCCCGCAACCACCACCAACGCCGCCGCGGCCACCGCGGTGAGCATCGTCAGCTGGCGGGATCGCATCGCACTCCTTCGGCGTCTCGAGGCGTTCTTGGCAACATTTGGGCGCGTGCTTGGGGCGGCCGCGTCGCCAGCTGCCCCGGGCATCCGGCGTTCCTGGTGTTCCAGGGGTTTTTCATGGGTTTGAATCGGTGCGGTTTGACCCCAGTCATATGTACCATTTGCAGGCGGTTTCGGCTTGGCACGAACCACCACAGTTTCCTGTGATTTTCACTGCATGCGCACCTTCTGGCACAATTGGCCAGTTGTCTCCAGCGGTTGCCGGCGGGCCGGGTGCCTACCGCCTGCTGCGAGATACACCCAGAAGCCCTAACCATCGGCTTGGTGACTGCCGCCCGCACGCGTGCGGGCGGTTGACCAAGCCGCGAACCCGAGGAAGTGTCTTTCCAATGAACAGGCTGGACTTCGTCGAAAAGTCGTCGCTGCGCGACGACATCCCCGCCTTCAACCCGGGCGACACCGTCAACGTGCACGTCAAAGTGATCGAGGGCGCCAAAGAGCGTATCCAGGTGTTCAAGGGTGTGGTGATCCGCCGGCAGGGCGGTGGCATCCGCGAGACGTTCACGGTGCGCAAGGAGAGCTACGGTGTCGGCGTCGAGCGGACCTTCCCGGTGCATTCGCCGAACATCGACCACATCGAGGTGGTGACTCGTGGCGACGTCCGACGCGCCAAGATGTATTACCTGCTTGAGCTCCGCGGCAAGAAAGCCAAGATCAAGGAAAAGCGCTGATTTCGGCCGGGTCCCGGCCTAACGTGCCGCACGCCCGCTGCTGGCTACGCTGATCTCGTGACTGAAACCTCGGACTCCTCCTCGGAGCCCCGGCCAGATGCTGTCCACGCGGAGCCACTGCCGGCTGCGCACGATTCCGGCACATCAGACGAGATCGGGCCGACGGACCCCGGGGCCAAACCCGAAGAGGTCAGGACCGAAGAGGCCAAACCCGAAGAAGACGAGCCGAAACCCGAGAAGCGGTCGACGCTGCGGGAGCTGACCACTTTGGCTGTCGTCGCGATCGTCCTCTATTACGTCATGTTGACGTTCGTCGCGCGTCCGTACCTGATTCCGTCCGAATCGATGGAGCCCACCCTGCACGGGTGTGCGACCTGCGTGGGCGACCGAATCATGGTGGACAAACTGTCCTACCGCTTCAGCTCACCGAAACCGGGCGACGTCATCGTGTTCAAGGGACCGCCGTCGTGGAATATCGGCTACAAGTCGATCCGCTCGACCAATCCGGCCCTGCGCTGGCTGCAGAACACGCTGTCGTTCATCGGTTTCGTGCCTCCCGACGAGAACGACTTGGTCAAGCGCGTGATCGCGGTCGGCGGGCAGACCGTTCAGTGCCGAGCCGACACCGGTCTGACAGTCAACGGCAAACCCCTCAAAGAGCCCTACCTGGACCCGAACACCATGATGGCCGACCCGTCCGTGTACCCGTGCCTGGGCAGCGAGTTCGGGCCGGTCACGGTGCCGCCGGGACGGCTCTGGGTGATGGGCGACAACCGGACTCACTCGGCGGATTCCCGCGCCCACTGTCCCATGCTGTGCACGGGTGATCCGATGGCAGGGACCGTGCCGGTCGCCAACGTCATCGGCAAGGCCAGGTTCATCGTGTGGCCGCCGTCGCGATGGGGTGGTGTGGGTTCGGCCAACCCCCAACAGGGTCAGTAGCCATGGCCACCACCTGGCCACCGCGGACAGTGATCCGTAAGTCTGGGGGTTTGCGCACCCTGGAATCCGCGCTGCACCGCAGCGGTCTGGGACCGGTTGCCGGCGTGGACGAGGTGGGTCGCGGCGCCTGCGCCGGCCCGCTGGTGGTGGCGGCCTGCGTGCTGAGCCCGAATCGCTTGGAAAGCCTTGCCGCCCTTGATGACTCGAAGAAACTGACGGAGAAGGCGCGGGAGCGGCTGTTTCCCCTGATCTGTCGCTATGCGCTGGCCTACCACGTGGTGTTCATTCCGTCGGTCGAGGTCGACCGTCGTGGCGTGCACGTGGCCAACATCGAAGGCATGCGGCGCGCGGTGGCGGGCCTGCCGATACGACCCGGATATGTGCTGAGCGACGGGTTCAGGGTCCCGGGACTGCCGGTGCCGTCCCTGCCGGTGATCGGCGGTGATGCGGCGGCCGCGTGCATCGCGGCAGCCAGTGTGCTGGCGAAAGTCAGCCGGGACCGGTTGATGGTCGCCATGGAAGGGGAGCACCCCGGCTACGGCTTCGCCGAACACAAGGGCTACAGCACCCCCGCGCACAGCCGCGCGCTGGCCCGGCTCGGCCCCTGCCCGCAGCACCGTTACTCGTTCATCAATGTCCGCCGGGTGGCGACTGACACCGTTGGCGGTCTGAGCACCCGGACGGTGGCCGAATGCAGACCGGACCCTCCGGGCGAGCGCGGTGATGACCAGTGAGGAAAGATGGGGCAGGAGCTCCAAGAGAAGGACGTCTGAACAGATGAGTGCTGAGGATCTCGAAAAGTACGAGACCGAGATGGAGCTCTCGCTGTACCGCGAATACAAGGACATCGTTGGTCAGTTCAGCTATGTCGTAGAAACCGAGCGACGCTTCTATCTGGCCAACAGCGTGGAGATGGTGCCGCGCAACGCTGACGGCGAGGTGTATTTCGAGCTGCGCCTGGCCGACGCGTGGGTGTGGGACATGTATCGCCCGGCTCGATTCGTCAAGCAGGTGCGGGTGGTCACGTTCAAGGACGTCAACATCGAAGAGGTCGAGAAGCCCGAGCTGCGGCTGCCGGAGTAACTTTCGCGCCGACGTAAATCGGTATAGCTACGAATTGGCTTCTTCTGGCAGGTTGCCGCGGGCTTCGATGACCCGTCGTGCCACGTCGGCCAACTTGATGTTGAGGCTTTGCGAGTGCCGCCGCAGCAGGTCGAATGCCTCGTTTTCGCCCAAGCTGTGCAGCATCATCAACATGCCCACCGCCTTGCCGATCTCGCGGTTGCTCAGCAGTCCACGCCGTAGGCTCGAGGCGTCTTCGCCTTGCGCAATTGCGTTGATCGCCACGCTGGCGAACGCTGCCAGCACTGCTGCGCGTCCCGCGGCCTCGGAGTCGAATTGATTGGGCGTCTCACTGAACAGGTTGAGGGCGGCGCCTTTGCGCTTGTCGATCAGCAGCCGGAATCCCATGGCGCCACGGACCGGCGTCTCCTCGACCAGGCGAGCTGCGAAGTGCGGCCACTGGTTCGGCTTGGTCAGATCGGTCTCGATCTGTGGCGTTTCTTCTTCGATGGCGTCGATGCAGGGGCCGTCACCGGCGCGTCGTTCGAGATCGTCGACGTGGTTCGCGAGTTGGGAGCTGGCGCCGACCGTGACATACCGGTCGTTGCGCTTGACCAGAATGCTGGCATGGTCGCAACCGGGGACGATCAGCGTCGCGGCCACGCAGATCGCGGCGTACATCTGGGTCGCGTCCGAGCCCTGGTAGATGATCTCGGCCAAGGCAGCGAACACCGTTGCAGGGTCAGCCGTCGGACCGCCCGGCGCCGAGCCTTCGGACGTGGTGTCCGGTTCGTTGGCCACGTTTTCACCTCAGTTCGGCCTGCGTTTCGATGGCCGTACAGTATCTGGGACACCCTAATCCTCACACGCCGACGGCGCGTTCGAGATCTTTCAGTGACGTCTCCAGGTGACTGAGCATCCGCTGCAGATGGGGCACGCTGCCTCGGGCGCCTACGAGCCCGAAGTCGAGGTTCTCGCCGTTGTTGGTGACGGTGATGTTCATCGCCTGACCGTCCAGAGTGATTGACAACGGGTAATTGCCGACCATCTGCGCACCTCGCCAGTACAAGGACTCCTTGGATCCCGGCACGTTGGAGATCACGATGTTGAACGGCGGCGGGGCGGTGCGGATAAATCCCGGAACCAGCCCGAGGAACAATCCGCCGGTCAGGAACGCGGACAGTGCAAGTTGCTGAACCTGGGGAAGCTGGGTGAACAGCTCCTTCTGTTCGCGCATCGAAGAACTGATGCCCTCCATGCGTTTGCCGGCGTCCTCGACGTCGGTGTGCAGGTTGCACAAAACGGTGCCCACCGCGTTCCCGCCGCCTCCGGCGTCGTTTTCCTTGCGCAGGCTCACCGGGACCATGGCGATCAGCGGAGCGTCGGGGAGGGCGTCCTGTTCGATCAGATAGGCGCGTAGCGCACCGGCGGACATCGCCAACACAACGTCGTTGAAGGTGGCGTCGGCGGCGGTCTTCACCGCTTTGATCCGGTCCAGTGACCACGACTGCGCGGCAATGCGGCGCGCGCCGCCAATCCTCACGTTGAACATCGTCTTGGGCGCCCGGAACGGGAAGGTGAGCTGTTGCTCGAGCAAGGCCGCACGCGCGAGTGACAACGTTGACGGTCCCAGGGCCGCGGCCGACCCAAGGGCTCCGGTCAGCGTCTCGAGCGGCGAGGAGCTCTTGCCGCTGTCCGGCTTGTGGCGTGGGCCCAGCGCCCAGGGCACCCGAACCTCGTCATCCTCGGGATCGCTGGTGAAGGCGCGCTGCATCAAGCGCAGGGCGGACACCCCGT
>JAVROG010000070.1:0-2807 GCA_032162865.1 Mycobacterium sp.
CTGCAGGTATTGGCCTGGCGACCCTCGCCTCCGACGGATCTGTCCTCGACACGTGGTTTCCCGCACCCGAACTGACCGAGTCGGGCACCACCGCCACCTCGCGACTGGCGTTGTCGGACATCCCCGCCGAACTGGGCGCGCTCGTTGGCCGCGACGACGATCGCAGCACCGAGACCATCGCGGTTCGCACGGTCATAGGATCACTGGACGATGAGGCCGCCGACGCGTACGACGCCTACCTGCGGTTGCACCTGCTCTCGCACCGCCTGGTGGCGCCGCACGGGCTGAACGCCGGCGGCTTGTTCGGGGTATTAACCAATGTGGTCTGGACTAACCGTGGACCCTGCGCCATCGAGGGCTTCGAAGCGGTGCGGACACGGCTGCGCCGCCACGGACCGGTGACGGTTTTCGGCGTCGATAAGTTCCCCAGAATGGTCGACTACGTCATGCCCACGGGTGTGCGTATCGCCGACGCCGACCGGGTGCGACTCGGTGCCCATCTGGCCGAGGGCACAACAGTGATGCACGAGGGCTTCATCAACTACAACGCCGGCACCCTGGGCGCGTCGATGGTGGAGGGCCGTATTTCGGCGGGCGTGGTGGTCGGCGACGGCTCCGACGTCGGTGGCGGCGCGTCGATCATGGGGACGCTTTCCGGCGGCGGCACTCAGGTGATTTCGATCGGCAAACGCTGTCTGCTCGGCGCGAACTCCGGGCTGGGCATTTCCCTGGGCGACGACTGCGTGGTCGAGGCCGGCCTGTACGTCACCGCCGGTACCAAGGTCGCCATGCCCGACGGCACGTCGGTCAAGGCCCGCGACCTGTCCGGCGGCAACAACCTGCTCTTCCGGCGCAATTCGCTAACCGGAACGGTCGAGGTGGTGTCCCGCGACGGTCAGGGCATCGCGCTGAACGACGAGCTGCACGCCAACTAGCGATCCCCGATCGCCGTTGCGCTCGTCTCGGGCAGCAAATAGGTACACACCAGACTGACTCCGACCAGGCTGGCCAGCATGAGCCCGACCGCCCAACTGCCGTAGGCGGCCAGCAGTGTGCCCGCGATCAGTGGCGGCACCGCGCCACCGACGATGCCACCGAAATTCACCGCCAACGCCGAACCGGTGTAGCGGTAGCGCGTGGCGAACAACTCCGGAATGAACGACGCCGTGGGTCCCGAGCCGATCCCGTTGATGGCGTAGATGCCGACGATGGCCACCCCGTACCCGATGGGGCTGCCGGTCTCGATCAGCGGCATCACCACCAGCGACCAGGGCAGGCAGGCGGCGAACCCGATCAACATGATCCGGCGCCGGCCGAATCGATCGCAGAGCGTGGCCGAGGTCGCGACGGATGCGATGCTGGCCAGCCCGCCCAGCACGCCCACGGACAGAATGAGACCGCGTGAATACCCGAGGTGATGGTGGGCGTAGCCCGGCAGATAGGTGCTCGCCATGTACACCAGCCCGAATGCGGTCAGGACGCTGCCAGCGGCCAGCACGATCTCGCGGCGCTGCAACCGCAGCACTTCCGACACGGGCGCGTCGGGTACCAGGTTGCGGGCTTTTTCCGCTGCGAACACCGGAGTCTCGTCGATATTGAGCCGCACGTAGAGGGCGATCACGATCAGCGCGGCGCTGATCAGGAATGGAACGCGCCAGCCCCATTGCAGGAATGCCGAGCTTTTTTCGCCGATGGTGAAGTCCACCCCAAGGAACGTCAGTCCGGCCAGCACGGTCGCGGTGCCCCCGCCGATCAGAGTGAACATGCCGTACCGGCCGCGTTTGTCTGGTGGCGCGTATTCGGCACTGAGCAGCGCCGAGCCGGCCCATTCGCCGCCGACGGCAAACCCTTGCAGCAGTCGCAGCACCGTTAGGATCAGCGGCGCGGCCAGGCCGATCGTCGCCGTGCCGGGAACCACGCCCACCGACACCGTGGAGCAGGCCATGATCAGCAGCGTGGCGATCAGCGTCTTCTTGCGTCCCAGCCGATCCCCGTAGTGGCCGAACACGGCCGCCCCCAGCGGGCGGGACAGAAACGCCACGGCGAAGGTCCCCATCGACGCAATGGTCGCTACCGCAGGGCTGAGGTGCGGGAAGAAGACCGCGGGGAACACCAGCGCCGCGGCGGTGCCGTAGATCAGGAAGTCGTAGAACTCGATCGCCGAGCCGACATAGCAGGCCAACGCCACCCGCGTCATCGATGTGACCCTGGGCGCGGGGGCGACCGTCACCATGGCGCCACCAGCGCCCCGCACAGGCCCGCGCCTGGTTCATTCCCCCGTCGATACACCTTGACAAAGGTAAGTGAAGCTAACGGGTCGAAGCCGTCAAAAATGCTGGCAAAATGCTGCCAGTCTTGTAACGATTCACCACAACCTGGGTGAACGGTAGTTGTTGGCCGGATCGAATTCCGTTGAATCTGAAATGACCAAGATCCGCACTCTTTGCGCGGGCATCCTTTGTGCGCTGGGGCTGGCACTGGCCGGAGCATCGATCGGGCCCGCGGTCGCCTCCGCCGCACCCGGACAGCCGAACGTGGGGCCAGGAGCCCCGATCCACCCCGAGCCGCCACCGAAGCACCCGATTTACCACTACGCCGACGATCTGACCCACCCGGTCTGGTCGGTTACTCATCCGTTGTGGGCACTCGTTCCCTGACCGCGCGCGAGCGCGGGAGCGCGCTCAGCCTTCGGCCAGCAACTGCTTCTTCAGCACCTTGCCCAACGCGTTGCGGGGTAGCGAGTCCACAATCCGTACCTCCCGCGGACGCTTATGCGCCGAAAGCTGTTGTGCCACAAATTGAATAAG
>JAVROG010000071.1:0-3761 GCA_032162865.1 Mycobacterium sp.
CGCGGGACTCGAGGACCTGCCTTTCACCACCGAGAACAGCCACGACATTCCCCAGCAGGTGCTGCCGACCTACGCGGTGATCTGCTGCCCGGCGTTCGCGGCGGCCGGCAAGGTCGGGACGTTCAACTGGGCCATGCTCCTGCACGGGTCACAGACGGTTCGGCTGCACGCGCCGCTACCACCGGCCGGAAAGCTGTCCGTGGTCAGCGAGGTTGCTGACATCCAGGACAAGGGCGAGGGCAAGAACGCCATCCTGATGCTGCGCGGCCAGGGCAAGGATCCCGACACCGGGACGCTGATCGCCGAGACGCTCACCACGCTGGTCATCCGGGGGGAAGGCGGCTTCGGGGGCGAGAAAGGGGAGCGGCCGGTGGCGCCGGAGTTTCCCGACCGCGAGCCCGACGCCCGGATCGAGCTGACCACCCGCGAAGATCAAGCGCTGATCTATCGGCTGTCCGGCGACCGCAACCCGCTGCACAGCGATCCGTGGTTCGCCACAAACCTGGCCGGGTTCCCCAAGCCGATCCTGCATGGGCTGTGCACCTACGGGGTTTCGGGCCGCGCGCTGGTCGCCGAGCTCGGCGGCGGTGCCGCCGCCAACATCACCTCGATCGCCGCGCGTTTCACCAAGCCGGTCTTTCCCGGCGAGACGTTGTCCACGTTGATCTGGAGGACCGAACCGGGCAAGGCCCTGTTTCGGACCGAGGCCTCCGGGGCCGAGGGGCAGGGTCCCCGCTTGGTGCTCGACGACGGTGAGGTCGAGTACACGTCGGGCTAGCGGCTGACCGTTCGGTAGTAGTGGACGTAGGCGGCTGCCGGCACGACGACAAATGTGATCGCGATCAACGCAATCGAGAAGTAATTAGCGCCGCCGTGCGGGGTCAGGACCAGCGTCCGGTAGTCGAAGGACACTGCCAGCGCCACCGAGATCACCACGGCCGCTACCGGTAATACCTTGTCGGTGAACGGGTTTCGCTCGACTTCCGCGTGGTCTGCGGTCTGGTCGCGGGCCAATGCGATCAACGCGATCGGAACGATGATGAATTGAATGAATCGGGCGATCACCGCAAGGCCGGTCAGGTTCTCGATGTCAAAACTCAGTGCCAGCGGGAAGGCCAGCGCCAGTGTCGCGGTGATTCCGAAAGCCACCATCGGTACGCCGAATCGGTTTTTGCGCGACAAGCGTGCCGGTAAGACTTTGGTGTCAGACAATGCGGTCCACAGGCGCGGGGCGCCGAACGACGCGGCCACATTGATGCCGAACATCGACACCAGGGCGCCGAGCACGACGATAGCGCGCAGGGTGTCGTTGCCAATGGCCGCTGCAAGTTTGACGGTGTCGCGGGACTGGACGATCTTGTCCGATCCCAGCAACATCGCCACGGTGACGGCTAGCACGTAGACCGCGCCGACAGCCAGGATCGCCAGCGGTATGGCCCGGGGGAGGTTGCGTTCTGGTTCCTGCATCTCTTCGGCGGCGTTGGCAATCGATTCGAAACCGGTGAATGCATACAGCGCGGCCATGGTGGCAAGCATCAGTCCCGAGATGGTGCTCTGCCCGAGTTCGATGAAGCCGAACAACGCGTATGGCGCCGGTCGGAAAACCTCCGGCGAACTAGCCATCGCGTAGTTGTTGACGTGCCGGACGACGATGAACCCGAGCCCGCCGATGATGAAAACCGAAAGCGCGAATAACTTGCCTACCGTTGAGATTCCGTTCGCCCACTCGATAGCCCGGTTACCGAACAGGTTGATGACCAACAGCACCGCGATGAAGATGAGAAACGTCAACGTCTTGACGCTGAAAAGCTCGGTGTCGTTGGCCCAATTATGTTGCGGAAAAACCACTTTCAGTAGGGTTGCGACGAACAGCGACGCCAGCACTCCCCACGCGATGGAGGCGACGATCGCATGGGTGACACCGACGTAGATGCCGATCCGCTGGCCGAACGCAGCGGTCGTGTAGGCGTAGGAGGCGCCGTTGGTCTTGACGTACCTGGCAGCCGTGGCGAAGACGAGCGCCATGGTGCCCGCGAACAGGCCGGCCAAAATGTAAGCGACCGGGGCCAATGGTCCGGCGAGCTTGATCACCGCACCCGGAGTCAGAAAGATGCCCGCGCCGATGACGGCATTGATCCCGAGCATGACGATGCTCCAGAAACCAAGCTTGCTGATTGGGCGCCCTCCTAGTCCCAGGCGGCTCTAACGACGGAACGTCCAGATTGGCATAGTTTTCTTGGTCGCAGAGGTCGCGGGCGCTGTCGAACCAATACTTGGCCATCAACTTCGAAACAGTCCGCGCGACGACGACACTTCTGAGGCGCCGGCGCCATCAGCCGCCAAAAGACAGCTTTGCCGCCAAGGCGGCCGCGCACACTACCGACGCGATCGAAAGTGCCATCCAATCAGCCCGTTTCGGCTGTGATGGGGCCGCTGAGATCTGACCAGCGCCGCCGCGGGCGGTGATCGCATCGCCCATCTCGTCGGCGCGCCGCAGCGTCACGGTGATGACCGCGACCATCAAATCGATCACCTCGGCTGCCAGTCGCCGCAGACGTCCGCTCCGGGTCCACGGTATCTGTTTGGGCCGCAACCGGCGCGCGGCGTGCAGCACCCGGAGTTCGTCGATCAACATCGGGAAGGTGCGCATTGCGAGTGCCACAGCAACCGACCAGTCATCGATCGGGATCCGTAGTCGCCGCAGTCGGCCACCCAGAGCGGCCAGCGCGGGAGCAATTTCGGCGACATCGGTGGTCCACGACATCAGCGCGCCCAGACTGAGCAATACGAGCGACAGCGCGGTGAAACGCAGGAAGTCCAACGCGCCACCAAGACCAAGCGAGACCGGGCCCACCTGGATCATCGGACTGCCGCCGGCCAAGGTGGCAGTGATAGCCAGGATGACCAGCGGTATCCACAGCCACCGCGGCGCCGACGGCACTGCCCCTCGGGGAATATGTGCGACCTGCGCTACCGCCAGCGCCAGCGCGGCCACCAGCCCGATCGCCACCCATCCCGGGTACAAGGTCAGCAGTAACGACATGCCAAAGACGACAATGAGTTTGGTGCCGGCCCATAGCTCGTGGATGGCGGAGCGCCCCGGTACCGGGCGCAGCAGCACAACGGGGCGACGCGGGCGCCGAGTTTGGGGCCTGGCCGGCGAAGTCGCAGGCGCGTCATTCCCCCGGGCCGCAGCCGACGCGGGTTCCAATACACCGTCGCGCAGATGCAGGGTACGTGGGCACAGCTCCTCCAGCCCGGCGAAGTCATGCGAAATGACCACCACAGTCAGGCCGGTATCACGGCGCCGATCGGCGAGCAGCCGCACGAGACCGCGCTGGCTATCGGCATCTAACCCCGCCAGGGGCTCGTCGAGGATCAATACCCGCGGCGACCGCGCCAGCAACCCGGCCAAGACGACGCGACGCATCTGACCGCCGCTGAGCTGGTCAATGGGCCGCTTGGCCAGCGCGGCATCCAGGCCGACAGCGGCCAGCGCGGCAGTCACTCGGGCGTGGTTGTCAGGTGAAAAGCCGGCCGCTGCAGCGACTTCCAGGTCGACCCGGCTGCGCATCAACTGCAGCCGCGCCGTCTGAAACTGGAGCGCGACCGCACCGACTTGCTCAGTGGCGACGCGCTCGTCAACCGCACAGATGCCGGTGGTCGGTTGCGTCAATCCGGCCATGATCCACGCCAGTGTGGACTTACCGGAGCCGTTGTCGCCGTGGATCAGCACTCCGTCTCCCTCGTGCACTACGAAA
>JAVROG010000072.1:0-6715 GCA_032162865.1 Mycobacterium sp.
ACCCGACGCTCTTGGACACGTCGGGGGTTTGAACCGTGTCGCACACGGTCCACGCCGACATGCGCATGTCCGCACCGCCGTGAATGCTGTTGGGCGCGCCGATGATTCCGACCATGGGCCCGCGCGGGAGCTGGTTGAGCCACTTGTCACTGACCGACTTGGGAGCGTCGGGTTTTCCGGTGATCAGCCGGGCCGACGCCAGGTTGAGCACCGGATGCAGGCGGTCGCCGATTCGCACATAGAGCCCACCGTTGGAGGTGCTGAGCAGGATCTGCGCGTTTCCAATATTGGGCGAGGGTTTGAAGAACGCCAGCACCCCAGCCGCTCCGGTGATGAGGATGGCGATCACCAGGCCAACGAGAAGCGACCGGATCTGCCCGCGCATCGGGTCGTGGATCATCCGGGAGTCGGCACGAATCAACGCGTGCTCAAGCCGGCGGATCAAGAATCGATACCCGTTGACTTGCGCGCGCGTGGTGACTTGCGCGGGCATAACCACCCCCATCAACGTCTGGCAGGCACCGGGCCTCGGTAGCGTATAACAGCGTCAAAGGCTAAAGACGCGCAAATTTTCGCTCTACAGGATGGATAAGATCCCACTGTGCCGCGCCGTCCGACGACGCCCCCGAGCCGGGGGACGCCATCGGAGTCGAATGGGCTGCGATCGACGATCGAAATCGGTGCACAGCGTCTGCTTCCGCTGACCGACCTACTGGTGCTGCAACTGCTCGTCGCGGCGGGCACGGTGATAGCACCCGTCCTTGGATTCCCCGGCTGGCAGGGCAGCGCGGTCGGGCTTGCGGTGGCCTTGGTGTGGGTGGTCCGCTTCCGCGGAATTTCGCTGCCGCGGTTGATCGCGCTGCGGACGGGCTTTTGGCGGCAACGTCGCAAGAGGGCCCGCAAGACGACCCCGGCCGAACCTTTTGACGTGCCCATGGCCGACGGAGCTCTGATCGGGTTCCGTTGGGATGGAAGCACATTGATGTCGCTGCTGCAGATCGAAGAAAATCCGCAGGCGATGACGATCATGGAGCCCGGTACGACGGTGTCGGGGGAAACCGTGCAGGTGCAGGCCCTCGTCGAATGCCTGCAGCAGTTAGACATCACGTTGGATTCCATCGATGTGCTCTCCCAGGGTGCCCGTTCGCAAGGGCACAGCCAGGTGGCCACGGTGTACGACGCCGTGCTGGGCCCGCTGCCCGCGATCGCCCAGCGCAACGTGTGGATCGCCATCCGGTTCGACCCGTCGCGGTGTGCCGCGGCGGTGCGCAGGCGCGGCGGCGGGCGGAACGGGATTCTGCGTGCGGCCACCACCGCGACCCGCCGGGTGGCGAACCGTCTCACCGAGGGCGGCCTGCGGACCCGGGTATTGACGGCCAGCGAGATCGGCCAAGCCACCAACCAGTTGACCGACGGGGTGGATCTGACCACCGTCGAGGAGACGTGGCGCACCTGCCGGGAAGGCCGTTTCCGGCTGCGCAGCTTTGCCATCAAACCGCGCATGCTGACCACCGCGGGGCTCGGCCTGCTGTGGACCATCCCCAGCTACTCCACCACCATGTCCCTATCGCTGCGTCGCGACCGTCCCCACGGCCCGGTCCAGGTCCGCGGATTGGCCCGGTTCGACACCCACGGGCGGGCCCGGATCCAATTGCGGGGCCTCACCCATCTACGGGGTCACCAGTACTCGGCGCTGGCCGCGAGTCTGCCGGTGCCTCCTCCGCCGCGGCAGGTCGAGAAGTGGGCCTACTCGGGGGTGCCGACGGCCGGAGAACCAGTCGGTGGCACAGATTTCGAGCACCTCTACGTGCCGGCGTCCGGCTGCGGGCAGGTCATCGGCGCCGACGACCACGGTCGTGCGGTGGCGTTGTCCCTGTTCGGCCCTCAGATCCGCCGCGTCGAGATCGCCGGCACGTTGCATCTGGCGCAGCAGGTGGTGCTGCGATCGCTGGCGCTGGGGGCGCACGTTCTGGTGCATAGTCGGCGTCCGACCAAGTGGCGCACGATGGTCGACGAGGTGGACGACCATGACCTGCTGTGGGTGAGCGACTTCAACCGCGGGTCAATGCAGGCGGGAGCCGATCGCAACTACTCGGTCGAGATGTTCGACGGGGTAGCAGAGCAATCGGTGCGGGTCGGGGTGACCGCAATCGTGGTGGTTCCGCCGAAGTCGGCCGTGACCGCCAACGCCGACGTCGCCCTGGAATCGCTCAACGTCGATGCGGACACCGTGAAAGTGAGTACCCGGACCGGCTCATCACTGGTCACCATGGTCGCCACCGACGATGAGATGCGGTACCTCAAAGCGTCGTTCGCCGCCGAAGACTAGAACCGCCGCAAACGGTGCCCCTTTAACCGGGCTGGGGTGCGCTAGCGTAAATCCAGGTCACCCCCATCGGGGCGGTGCGAAGGAGTGATCATGGCTTACCCGTCTGGGGCTGAAGGCTATTACCCGGCGGAACAGACCGGCGTGTACGGCAGCTACTCGCAGTGGTCTCCCGACCCGGAAACCGGTCCAAACCTCTCGCACCGCCGATTGACCATGGCCGTGGCGCTCTTGGGGCTGTGCTCCTACCTGGTCAGCTTCGGACCGATGCTCAACATGGCTGGGATCGATTGGGACGTCCGCTTCGCCGTGCTCGCGGGACTGCTTGCGGCCTTCGGCCTGTTGCCCCGGCAGACACCGGCCTCGAAGATCGTCGCCGCGCTGGCCGCTCTCGGTTTTCTGGATGCCTTGTCGAGGGTGATCGTGCTTCCCGAGGGGATTGAGCCCGGGTGGGCGCTCTGGGTCCTCGTTGTGCTCAATGCCCTGCAGACGGCCGTCGCGATCGGCGCACTGCGGACCCAGCCGAACGCATCCGACGAACAGCAAGCGTGGTACGCGGCTTACGCCGAGCAGTATGCGCAGGCCGCGGCGCAGTACTACGGCCAGGATGCGCAGGAGGATCAGGCCGATACCGCGTATCAAGGCGGCACGGCACATGCCCAGCAGGTTCAGCACGTCTCGGCACCGGAGCCAAGGCGGGCCGCAGCGCCCCAGGACGCCAGTTATGCGGAGTTCGTCGGCGACCAGCCGTCCGCGCCGGCCAGTGGCCAGGTGTCGGGAGCCCACATTGCACAGCCATCGATCGGCTTGCCTAATGTCAGCCACTCCGCAGGGCCCCAGCAGCAGACCGTGGTGAGCGAGCCGGAGTACCGGACGTCTAACTGACGGAAAGCTGGCCGATCAGTGTCGTGATCGCTGCGGCGACATCAGCCGGAATGGGGCGCTCGGCCTCGGCATCGGCCAGGAAGGTCTCTGGGAGCCCCGCGGCGGCCGCGGCTTCCTCGAGGCTGAGTTCGGCACGGTGTCGCGCCCCGTAGAGCCGTTGCCCCAACGTTGCGTGCGGTGACCTCGCCGCGCGGGCCATCACGTCGTTGTAGGCGCGGCGCACGCTGCTCAACGCCAGCACCACCGAGGGGGTGCCCTTGGCATTGCGAGCCGCGTTCGCTGCCACGTTCTCGAGTTTGCGCAGGTCAGCCAGGATGCTGGTGACTCTGGGGGTGAAGTTGGGATCCGAGGGATCGCCCAGCAGGCTCATCGCCGCGCTGATGCTGTGCATGGCCAATTCGACAGCTTCAGCCATCAGCGGGGCGCGGACCGTGTCGGTGAGCGCCTCGGTGGTGTCGTCGGTTGCGGCCGGGACGGCGACCCCGGGGGAGGCGGGAGTTCCGCTGCGGATGCGGGCGACGGTGCCGGGTGGCCATTGCAATGCTTCTTCGAGCTTGGCGAGTGTTGCGCGGCGTGGCCAACTCCGCCCCTTTTCAAACGCGATGAGGGTGCCGGCGTTGATGATTTTGTCCTTCGCCAGGCCGCGCTGAGTGATCTCGAGTTCGTTGCGCCGGGCGGCGACGGCGCGCCCGGCCCGGGCGACGCCGGGGTCGATCTCGCCCCACCACTCTTCGTCGTCGGCCTCGGGCAACTCGATTACCCCGGTGACGTCGGCTGAGGTGTCATGCGGGGTACCGGGTGTCAACGAGACCGCGATGCCTGCCGGATCGCCCAAATGGAGGGTGGTGGGTCCGGTGATCAGCACCGAGCTGCGCCGCACCCCATCGAGGTACATGCCGTTGGTACTGGTGTCGATAGCCTGCCAGGCATCTTGGCCGGGCTCGAGACGCACGTGCGCGCGGGAAATGCGCTCGTCGGCGAGACGCACCGCGGCCGAGTTGTCTCGGCCGATGACGGCGACGCCGCCGTGCGGATCCAGGGTATGTACCTCATCACCGAGTCGCACCGCCATTGCAGGCGCCGAGGCGCGGTCGGCGTGGCCAGGTGTCACTGCGTCACTCCCCCGCGCTTCGACCCCAACTCGTTGAGCATCCTCGCTACAGCCTTCCTCCAGCACTGCGGTTATTGATGCTACAGCTTTTCTGGTACATATCCCTGCGCCACAGGTCACGGATCCGTAGCGCCGTAGCGCCCGCCATCTTTCTGAGGCGGCCCGATTTCAGCCCACCTGCGGTTTTCCTCTGTTTTATCGAAAGCCGATTCCGGCAATCTTGTAGCTGCTATGGTTTAGTTGTTGCACTAGCGACGATTCTTTGGTTAAAGTCGTCGCATCAGAGGCGCACCAGCGCCGGAAGCGGAGGGGGAAGCGATGACTGCCACTGCGGTGCCGCTGTTCACGCGGCTCGACGAATACATCCCGGTGTGCGTCGCCGATCCCGGGCGATGGACGACCACCGATCCTGACGACGAAGCCAAGGCCCTGTGCCAAAGGTGCCCGCGCCGCTGGTTGTGCGCCCGCGAGGCGTGCCAGGACCCGAGCGTGGAGGGGTTATGGGCCGGGGTCGTGATTCCCGAATCGGGACGCCCGCGCGAGTTCGCGTTGCGCCGTTTGCGCGCGCTGGCCGAACGCGGCGGGTATCACGTTGCGCCGCGGCGTCGCGGCCGGCCCCGCAAGGTCATGCCGTAGCCGCTGCTCATGGCACCGGCGCCGAACCGATTTGGCAAACCAGCAGCTCTCCATTGCGCACCTGCAGAGTGAACATTGCGGCACCGCCGTCTTGGCGGAATGCGTCCATGGTCCACACCGGACCGTTGCGGGTGAACCTCGCGACCGTGTCGAGCGGGAGTACCTGGAAGAAGTCCTCACCTTTGACCGCGTTGATCTCGATGGCGAGGGTGCCGTCATGGGTTTCCGGGCATGACAGCGCTTCAACGTTGGCTAGATGCCGCTCATTGCGCTCACGCATCCATACCCGCACCGTGTTGGCGGCGACAGCGTAGGCCTGTTCGTCTGTCATCGACTCGCTGGCGGCCATCGGGCGCAGTGTCGCACCATCACCACCACCGCGGTCACGGCCGACGATGGCCACAACCAACACCGCGATCGACGCGAGTGCCGCCACACCCCACAGGCCCACCCATATCCACCTTCGGCGCGGGCCATCGCTGTGAGTCGGCGGTTCGGTGGACATCGTCACACCCGCGGCGGCGAGTCGGCGTCACAGACCTTCAACTCGCCACCTTCCTGCACCAATGTGTATTCGTCTGAGAAGTACCCGCCATGTTGTTGTGTTTCCTCGACCAAACGAGTGTCCCGCTCGCTAATTGGGTGGACGCGGTACAGGAACTTGCCCCACACCCGGTCGCCTTGGTCGCGAAACCCCACGACTGCCTCGAGATAGACAAGGCCTTGAACGCCAGGGGTCTGCTCGAAGCCTTCGATTTCGTCTTCGACATTCTTGGCCGGGTGGGCGCATGCCAAGGCCCGCAACGCCGCACCGTCCCCGCGGTTCTCCGCGTCATACCAGCGCTTCAACACTTCAAAGGTCTGCTGCTGACGCGCCGAAGGAGCCGGCACGTCGATCATGGCTGCTCGCGGTGGCGGCGCAGGGGATCGCCACCCCTGGGCAAACACCACCGCCGCAGCCACCGAACATCCCGCCGTGATCGACGCCAATGCCCAGACGGGCCACCGGCGCGGCACCCGCCGACCGCCAACGGGATCGGTGCGCACTGACAATCGGCCGTCGGCGTGGCAATCGATCAGCAATTTTCGCCAGGTTGCTCCGCTCGCCTTCGCGCGCGCCTGGTAAGCACTCAGCGACTCAACTACTCCCGTCGGGACCTGCAGCGGCACCGACTTCGAATCGGTCGTCGTCACCGACGCTTGGACGACCGGCTGCTCCGCAGACAACTCGAAGTCCACCCGCAGATGGGCCCAACCCGGGGGCACGCCGTTCAACAGCAAAGTCACGGCATCTTCGACCAAGCGCCGCTCACCAGCGTTATCCGCGGCCGCGGCACTCGAACCCACCCAGCAAGACTAACGAACCGCGGCGCGCCTATTCGGCGCAAATCTGCCTGCTGATTCCTCAGGCCGGAGGGCGTAGCCAGCTCATGATGTTGCGGTCGCGGTCCCTCTGCAGTAGCCCGGTGCCGACCTTCCAGATCTCGACGTGTACGCCGTCGGGCGTTTGCCACATCATCTGACAGGTCGTCATATTCATGGCACCGAACTGCTCACCTTGATTGCCGATGCCGCTGACGATAGTCGTGCCATCGGATGCGACGTAGTCACCGTCGGGAAAAGTTCCGTGCAGATTTAAGCCTGTGCAGGCGGCGCCGGACTCTCCGGTTAATAGGTCCCACTGCTGCCAGCGGCGGTCGGTGACCTTGCCCAGCCCCGCGTAGATTTTGGCGCCGATGGTGCGCAGGTAGGTGACA
>JAVROG010000073.1:0-5904 GCA_032162865.1 Mycobacterium sp.
TGCTCGCCGCTGAACCATGTCCGCCCGAACTCGTAAAGCGCTGGGCGACCGGGCGGGTGGTGATCAACGGCTATGGGCCCACCGAAACCACGATCTATGCCTCCATCAGCGCACCACTGAGCGCAGACGCCACTGTCGTGCCGATCGGCTCGCCGGTGCCCGGGGCGGCGTTGTTTGTGCTTGATGAACTTTTGCGGCCGGTGCCACCTGACGTGGTGGGCGAGCTGTACGTCGCGGGTCACGGTGTGGGCGTGGGCTATTGGCGCCGCCCGGGGCTGACCGGATCACGGTTTGTGGCCTGCCCATTCGGCGCCCCCGGCACCCGCATGTATCGCACCGGAGACCTGGTCTGCTGGGGCCCCGACGGACAACTGCACTACCGCGGACGCGCCGACGACCAAGTCAAAATCCGCGGCTACCGCATCGAACTCGGCGAAATCGAGAACAGCCTGCTGGACTGTCCGCAGGTCACCCAGGCCGTCGCCACCGTGCACCACGGCAACACCGGCTCCCACCTGGTCGCCTACGTCGCCCTGGAGCACGCCAGCAGCGGCGATCACGACGCCGAAATCGTCGACGAGTGGCAGCACGTATACGACGACCTGTACGGCAACCTAAACGGCGATGCGGCCGGGCCGACAGAATTCGGGATGGATTTTCGAGGCTGGAACAGCAGCTACACCGGTGAACCGATTCCGCTCGAGGAGATGCGGGAGTGGCGTGCGGCCACGGTGGACCGGATCCTGGCCCTCCAACCGCGGCGGGTGTTGGAGATCGGTGCGGGATCGGGGCTGCTGCTGTCACAAATCGCCCCGCGGTCGCAACGCTATGTCGCCACCGACATGTCGCCGGTGGCCATCGACACCCTGGCCCGCTCGCTGGAACAGTTGGAGATCCCGTGGCGTGATCGGGTCGAGCTGCTGACCCAACCCGCCCACGTCACCGAGAAGCTCCCGCGGGGCAGCTTCGACACCGTCATTCTCAACTCGATCGTCCAGTACTTCCCGCACGCGGGATATCTTGCTGAGGTCATCGACAGCGCCATGGATCTGCTGGCCCCCGGCGGGTCGCTGTTCATCGGCGACGTTCGCAACAACAGCCTGCAGGGTGTGTTCCAAACCGCAGTCGCGATCGCCCGCTCGCCCGGCGCCGATGCCGGCGAGATCCGCCAACGCGTCCAGCGCGCTCTGCTCAGCGAACCCGAATTACTGCTCAGCCCAGAGTTTTTCACCACCTGGGCGGCCGGGCATGCGTCGGTGGCCGGTCTCGACATCGAAGTCAAACGCGGATTGGCCGACAACGAACTCAACCAATACCGCTACGACGTGACCATCCACAAAACCCCCGCGCCGATACGGTCACTGGCCGCCACGCCCAGCTGGGCGTGGACCCAATGCGCAGGACTGGACGGACTGCGCACCCGGTTGAGCTCCCAACGTCCCACCGCTGTGCGCGTCACCGAGATTCCCCGCGCCGGACTGATCAGTGACGTCCGCATCGAAGAAGGCCTCGCCGCCGGGCTACCGCTAGACGAAGCACGCGCCCAAGCCGCCCCCGCGCAGTCCCCTGAGACTCCCGGCGCCGTGACTTCTGAACAGCTGCACCACCTCGGCGAAGCCACCGGATACCGCGTTGCCGTCACGTGGGGCGCCCAACCAGGCACCCTCGATGCCGTCTTCATCGCTCCGACCGGCCAGCAAGTCGACCAGCAAACCTCAGCGTTGGCCGACGTCTACCTACCCCCGGCAGGGGCTCACCAGCGCAGCACCCATGCCAATGACCCCCACACCAACACCAAGATCAGCGCGGTGCGTCAGCAGTTGAGCGCGCGGTTGCCGGACTACATGGTGCCCGCGCAGATCATGGTGCTCGACGAGTTGCCGTTGACCTCCTCGGGCAAGATCGACCGAAAAGCGTTGCCGGCGCCGGTGTTTGCCGCCACGTCCTTCCGGGCGCCGCGCACCCAGACCGAAAAAGTCGTCGCCGAGGTGTTCGCCGAGGTGTTGGGCGTGGATCGAGTCGGGCTGGACGACGATTTCTTCGCCCTGGGTGGGGATTCGTTGATCGCCACCCGGGTGAGCGCGCGGCTGCAGGTGGCGTTGGGCAGGGAAGTTCCGGTGCGGTACCTGTTCGACGCGTCCAAGGTCGAAGGTCTCGCCGACTATCTGAACCGGCATCGTGGCGGGCCTGCCCTCCCGCCGGTGCGGGTGATGGAGCGCCCGGAGCGGATCCCGTTGTCGTATGCCCAGCAACGGTTGTGGTTTATCGACCAGTTGCAGGGTCCCTCGCCGATGTACAACATGGCGGTGGCGTTGCGGTTGGGCGGACGCCTTGATGCCGAGGTGTTGGGTGCGGCGCTGGCCGACGTGGTGGCCCGTCACGAAAGCCTGCGCACGCTCTTTACCGCGGTCGAGGGGATCCCCCAGCAGTTGGTGGCACCGCCCGAGCGAGCCGACTTGGGCTGGGACGTCGTTGACGCCTCCGGCTGGTCGGCAGGCAGCCTGGGTGCGGCCATCGGCGCGGCGGCGGGTCACACCTTCCACCTGGGGACCGAGATCCCTTTGCGGGCAAGGCTTTTCCGCATCACCGACGACGAACACGTGCTGGTGGCCGCGGCGCACCATATCGCCGCCGACGGCTGGTCGATCTCCCCACTGGTGCGTGATCTGGGGGTGGCCTATGCCAGCCGGTGTGCGGGGCGGGCCCCCGATTGGGCCGAATTGGCGGTGCAGTATGTCGATTACACGCTGTGGCAGCGCGCCCAGTTCGGTGATCTCGACGACAGCCAGAGCCGTATCGCCGCCCAGCTGACCTACTGGCAGGATGCTCTGGCCGGGATGCCCGAGCGATTGGTGCTGCCCACCGATCGGCCCTATCCGCCGGTCGCCGATTACCGCGGCGCCAGGGTGACCGTGGAGTGGCCGGCGGAGCTGCAGCAGCGGGTTGCCCGGGTGGCCCGCGAGCACAACGCGACCAGTTTCATGGTGGTCCAGGCCGCCCTGGCGGTGCTGCTGGCCAAGGTCAGCGCCAGCAGCGAGGTCGCGATCGGGTTCCCGATCGCCGGGCGCCGCGATCCCGCGCTTGACGAGCTGGTGGGTTGTTTCGTCAACACCTTGGTGTTGCGGGTCGACCTGGCAGACGACCCCACTATCGCCGAAGTGCTGGCCCAGGTGCAGCAGCGCAGCCTGGCCGCCTACGAGCACCAAGACGTGCCGTTCGAGCTGCTGGTGGAACGGCTGAATCCGACCCGAAGCCTGACCCATCACCCCCTGATCCAAGTGATGTTGGCCTGGCAGAACTTCGCTGGGCAGGAGACCGACCCCGCGGCCGGGCCGGCCTTGGGGGATCTGCAGGTCACGCCGCTGCCGGTGGAAACCCACACCGCCCGCATGGATCTGATGTTGACCCTCGGCGAAGGTTGGAGTGAGGACGGAGAGCCGGCCGGGATCGGCGGTGCGGTGGAGTACCGCACCGATGTGTTCGACGCGGACAGCATCGAGGCGCTGGTCGAGCGGTTGGGCCGGGTCCTGGTTGCGCTCACCGCCGACCCCACCCGTCAGCTGTCGACGCTGGATCTGCTCGACGCCGGTGAGCACGCCCGCCTCGACGAGATCGGCAACCGGGCGGTATTAACTGCTCCGGCCCCAGCCTCGGCCTCGGTGTCGGTTCCGGCGTCGTTCGCCGCGCAGGTGGCGCGCACGCCGGAGGCGCCGGCGGTGACCTTCGAAGGCCGCTCGATGACCTACCGGGAACTCGACGAGGCGACCAACCGGCTGGCACACCTATTGGTCGGCCAGGGTGCGGGCCCGGGACACCTTGTGGCGCTGCTGTTTTCGCGTTCGGCTGAGGCGGTCGTGGCGATGTTGGCCGTGCTGAAGACCGGGGCGGCCTATCTGCCTATCGATCCGGCGTTGCCGGCGACGCGGATCGAGTTCATGGTTTCCGACGCCGGGCCTATCGCCGCTCTCACCACCACCGGATTGGCCGACCGGCTGGACGGGTGCGAGGTGCCGGTCATCGACGTCGAGGATCCCAGCATCCAGGCTCATCCCTCCGGTGGTCCGTTGACGGCTTTGCCGGCGCCGACCCCCGAGGATCTTGCTTACCTCATCTACACCTCGGGTACCACCGGCGTCCCCAAGGGCGTGGCCATCACCCACCGGAACATCACCGGGCTGATCGAATCATTGGATCCGCGTTTGACAGCGCCGGGGCAGGTGTGGTCGCAGTGGCACTCCTACAGCTTCGATATCTCCGGCTTTGAGATCTTCGGTGCGCTTTTGCACGGAGCGCGGCTGGTGGTGGTGCCCGAGTCGGTGGCGGGCTCACCGGAAGACCTACACGATCTACTGGTCTCTGAAAAGGTCAGTGTCTTGAGCCAGACCCCGTCGGCGGCGGCGATGCTGTCGCCCGCCGGCTTGGAATCGGTCGCCTTACTGGTGGGCGGTGAGGCCTGCCCGGCCGAGTTGGTCGATCGCTGGGCGCCCGGGCGATTGATGATCAACGAATACGGCCCGACCGAGACGACGATGTGGGTGGCCTTCAGTGCGCCGTTAACGACGGGCACAACGGGGGCGCCGCCGATAGGTGCGCCGGTGGCCGAGGCGGCGTTGTTTGTGCTCGATCAGTGGTTGCGTCCGGTGCCGGCCGGCGTGGTCGGTGAACTGTATGTGGCCGGCGCGGCTGTGGGCGCTGGGTATTGGCGGCGGTCTGGTCTCACCGCGACACGATTTGTGGCGTGCCCATTCGTTAGCGCGGGACAACCTGGACAACGGATGTATCGCACCGGGGACCTGGTCTATTGGGGTGCCGACGGGCAGCTGCAGTACCTGGGGCGCGCCGATGAACAGGTCAAGATCCGCGGGTACCGCATCGAGCTGGGGGAGTTGCGCGCAGCACTGGCCGGATTGGACGGGGTGGAGCAGGCGGTCGTGGTCGCCCGCGAGGACCGTCCCGGCGACAAGCGCCTGGTGGGTTACATCACCGGGACCGCGGACCCGGCCGGAGTGCGCCGCGCGCTGGCCGAGCGGCTCCCGGCTTACACGATCCCGGCCGCGGTGGTGGTGTTGGCGGCCCTGCCACTGACGGTCAACGGCAAACTCGACAAGCGCGCCCTGCCGGCACCGGAGTACCAGGATGGGGATCGCTATCGCGCCCCGGCCACCCTCACCGAAGAGATCCTGGCAGGCATCTACAGCCGGGTGCTCGGTGTCGTGCGCGTCGGCGTCGACGACTCGTTCTTCGATTTGGGTGGCGATTCACTGCTGGCGATGCGCCTGGTCGCCGCGATCAACAAGAGCCTGGACGCCGGCCTTGCGGTGCGCGCCTTGTTCGAGGCGCCCACGGTGGCACAGTTGGCATCCCGGGTCGGTGGGGGTGTGGTCCGGCTTGAGCCGCTGGTGGCTGCGCAGCGGCCCGCGGTAATCCCGTTGTCGTATGCCCAGCAGCGGTTGTGGTTCCTGGACCAGTTGCAGGGGCCCTCCCCGATCTACAACATGGCGGCGGGGCTGCGGCTGGTCGGGCGGCTGAATGCCGAGGCGTTGGGTGTGGCGCTGGCCGACCTGGTGGGCCGACATGAGAGTCTGCGCACGCACTTCCCGGCGGTTGAGGGGATACCCCAGCAACAGGTGGTGCCCGCCGACCGGGCGGACTTCGGTTGGCAGATCATTGACGCCACCGGTTGGTCAACAAGCCGGCTGGGGGAGGCCGCCGGCGCCGCGGCACGCTACACGTTTGACCTCATGGCCGAGATCCCCTTCCGTGCAAGGCTTTTCCGCGTTGGTAACGAAGAGCACGTGCTGGTGGTCGTGGTGCACCATATCGCCGCCGACGGCTGGTCGATCACCCCGCTAGTTCGTGATCTGGGGGTGGCCTATGCGAGCCGGTGCGCCGGGCAAACCCCCG
>JAVROG010000074.1:0-9142 GCA_032162865.1 Mycobacterium sp.
ACCAACCCGACATCGGACTTTCCGGATCCGTTGCCAAGAAGACGTTGAGTTCGCTCCAAGAATTCCCCAAGACCTCCCCTGCAAGCTTCTCTCCAACACCCCCGCTTCGGCGGTGGAGACAACCAGGGAGAGGACGACACCATGTCGAACCGTTCACACCGCCACCTCCGGCCAGTACGGGACGTCGCCGCGCCGTCGCTGCAATTCCGCACGATCCACGGCCACCGCCGCGCCTTCCGTATCGCTGGGTCCGGCCCGGTCGTCGTCCTGCTGCACGGCGTCGGCGACAACTCCACAACCTGGGAGCCCGTGCACGCCAAGCTGGCGCAACGCTTCACCGTCATCGCCCCTGACCTGCTGGGCCACGGCGAGTCGGACAAGCCACGCGCCGACTACTCGCTGGCAGCTTTCGCCAACGGCCTGCGCGACCTGCTCATCGCGCTCGACATCGACCGGGTCACCATCGTCGGGCATTCTCTGGGTGGCGGCATCGCGGCACAATTCGCCTACCAATATCCGGAGTTCGTCGAGCGCATCGTGCTGGCCAGCGCCGGCGGCGTGACCAAGGACGTCAGCATCGCACTGCGCTTGGCGGCAATGCCGATGGGCGCCGAGGCCCTGTCCTTGTTGAGGGTGCCCGGCGCGGTCCCCGCCTTGGATTTCGTCAGCCGCGCCCTCGGAAATGTCGTGGGCTCCACACGATTCACCCGCGACGTTTCCAGCCTGCCGCGGCTGGCCGCCGGGTTGAGCAAGACCGGTGCCGTAGCCGCATTCGCACGCACTCTGCGCGGGGTGGTCGACACCCAAGGCCAGTTCGTCACGATGCTGGACCGCAGCTACCTGATGCAGGACCTGCCGGTGCAGATCATCTGGGGCGAAGACGACATGATCATCCCGGTGAGCCACGCTCGGCTGGCCCACGAGCAGTTCCCCGGCTCGCGCCTGGAGATCCTCGAGGAGTCCGGACACATGCCGCACGGCGATCACCCGGACCGCTTCGTGGAGGTCGTCACCAACTTCATCGACTCGACCGAACCGTACCAATCCAACCCAGAGCTGGTGCGTAAGGCGCTGCAGACCGGGGTCGCCCAGAACACCGAGTACCTGCCGGCCGACGTCGCGTCGGACCTTGCCTAGCGCACCGAAGGCGCCCCAGGAGCGTCTGGATTTGCAACAGCAAGAGGCATCTCAAGAGCTGAACGCCGCGTAAGATTCGCGAGGATATTTCCAGATCGAGCTCGCTGGCCGACGCCGACGTCGTGGCAGTGGACTGCCGAGGAGAGGGCTTAAGACCATGGGCATGCGAGACATGATCCGCGGCGAGTTCGTCGACATCATCGAATGGCTCGACGATACGAACACGACATTGGCGTGGCGGTTTCCGCGCTACGACAACGAGATCAAAAACGGCGCGCAGTTGATTGTCCGCGAGGGCCAGCGCGCCATGTTTGTCTATCGCGGTCAGCTGGCCGACCAGTTCACGCCTGGTCACTACACACTGACCAGCGAGAACATGCCGATAATGGGCACCCTGCAGGGCTGGAAGTACGGATTCAATAGCCCATTCCGGTCCGAGGTCTACTACGTCAACACTCGCCCGTATCCCGACTTGCGTTGGGGCACACCACAGCCGGTAACGGTTCGAGACCCGGACTTCAAGATGGTTCAGGTGCGCTCAAACGGCACCACGGTCGTTCGGGTAACCGATCCCACCGTTTTCCTGCGCCAGGTGCTCGGCACGCAAAGCGTGGTCGACATGGAGCAGATCACCGAATTGATCCGCCGCAATATCGCGCTCGCCTTCAACGACATGGTGATGGGCAGTGGATTGGGCGCAATCGACCTGCAGGGCCGACAGGTGGAGCTTTCCGACAAGCTGCGGGAGTTCGTCGCCCAGCGCGTCCAAGCGTTCGGCCTCGGGATCGACGCCGTCACAATGACGATTTCGTTGCCGGAGGAGATCCAGCAGGCGATGACCCGCGGTGTAGCGCGAGGTCTCGAGGAGAGCAGCTTCCTCAACAACGTTGGCGATCTCGACCGCTACGCGCAGGCGCGCAGAGCAGATGCGATGTTGGCGGCGGCGCAGAACGAGGGTGGGGGCGCCGCTGGCTCCGCCATCCAGGCGGGCCTCGGCGTGGCGCTGGGCAGTCAGATGGCCAGTGCAGCGCAGGGCGGTTACGCCCAACCGCAACATTTCGCGGCGCAACAACCGCCGATGCAAGGTGCGCCACCGCCGTTGCCCCCACAGCAACTGTTTCATTTCGATCAGGCCGGCACACCCGCTGGTCCGTATCCCGTCAACGCGCTGCGGCAATTTGCCGCCAGTGGTCAGCTGACCCGCGACACCGTGGTGTGGAGTGAGGGGATGGCGAACTGGGCCCCCGCCTCGACCGTGCCTGCCCTGCAAACGTTGTTCAGCTCACCGCCGCCGTTGCCCGGCACCCCGCCCCCGCTTCCGCAGCAGTAAGTTTCGAGTCAGGGATCCCGCGCACATGAGTTCGCAATCAGGGAATCCGCCGCCCCCTTGGCCGCAGGACCAGGGTCCGCCCCGACCGCATCCGCATCAGTATTCGCAGCCGCAACCGCCGCCGTTGCCGCGTCGCCCAGCGGGTCCGCCACCGCTACCCCGACCGCCAGCAGGCCCCCCGCCGCTACACCGACCGCAAACGGGTCCCCCGCCACTGCCCCGACCGCCGGCAGGACCCCCGCCGCTACACCGACCTCAAACCGGTCCCCCGCCACCCCCCGCGCCTCAGGCTGCCCCGCCGCCCGGCCGTCCATTCGCCGGGCAGGCCGGACACGCGGCCGCAATGTTCCACAGCACCGAGCACACCCGCACCTACCCGTGCGCGTCCTGCGGAGGCCAACTCAACTTCGATATCGCCAGCCAAAAACTGCGCTGCCCGAACTGCGGCAATTACTACGACGTCAGCGCGCCGAACACTCCGGTCAGATCGCGCGAATTGCAGGGGGCGATGCAGCAACTCAAGGAGCTGCAGCAACGCCAGGAGGGACCGAACGTCACAGGCATGCGCGAGGTCAAGTGCCAGAACTGCGGCGGTGAAACCGAATTCGCGGGAAGCCTGACGGCCACGAAATGCCCCTACTGCGCGACGCCGATTCAACGCGACGATGTGCACAACGCCCCGGCGCGGTTACCGGTGGACGGCGTACTGCCGTTCCGGGTCGACGAGAAACAGGCCCGCCAGCTGATCGAGAAATGGGTCACCAAACGCTGGTTCGCGCCGAATGACTTCAAGAAGTATCGGGAGGTCGGTGCCTTTTCCAGCTTGTACACGGCTTATTTCACCTACGACGCCAACACCGCCACCCAATACGAGGGCGAACGCGGCATAGACCGCGAGGTTCGGGTCGGCACCGACAACGACGGTAATGCGATATACGAAACACAAACGACCTGGTATCGCGTCTCCGGCCAGGTCAGCAACGACTTCGCCGACCTGCCGGTGTTGGCCAACGACAGTGAGTCCCTCAAACGCCAACGAATCAAAGAGCTCGAGCCGTGGCCGCTGGAGCAGGCCAGGTCATATTCCGGGGAATTCGTTGCGGGCCACCTGTGCCGCACCTACGACAAAGACGCCGAGCAAGCGCTGCCAGAGGCCAAGCAGGAGATGGAAAAAGCCATCGACCGGACAGTGCGTTCCGACATCGGCGGGGACCGTCAGCGGGTACACGGCCTCCGTACGGCGTGGAATTACCTGGGGTTCAAGCATCTTTTGCTGCCGATCTGGCTGCTGACCGTGGTGTACATGAACCGGCCGTTCCAGGTGTACATCAATGGACTTACCGGAGAAGTCCAGGGCGACCGCCCGTGGAGCAAAATCAAGCTGGCGGTTGCGATTGCCGCTGGCGTGTTGCTCGTGATCCTGATCATCGCGATATGGGCGTATTTCCACTCGCATGGACATCATTCGGGCAGGGCCCCGAGCCGCAATGTTCACAGAAAGTAGCTGATGGAAATCGCCGTCGTGGTGATCCTCGCGCTCACCCTCATCCTGGGTTTGACGGTCGCCGTCGTCGCGATCGTTCATCGCTCCCAGAAGCGCGCGCTGATCCGCGACAATCAGCTGATCCCGGGCCGGCCCACCCTCGCGCCCCGGTCGTGGGCCGTATCGCACGAACCGGAAGCGCGCCTGCACCGCCGGCTGCGTGATGCGATGGCCGCATTGCATGCGGCGGACTCACTCGATACGGGCTCGACGATCGTGCTACGCGCCGACCTCGAACAGACCACCATCGACCTCGATGATCACCTCGTCGCCGTGTCCCAGCTGTCGTCCGTCCACAAACACGAACTGCTGCAATCGATTACAGTAACGGTCGAATGCATCGAAGCCGCGGTCGCGCGCTACGCCGCCGCCTCGACGGCACCCGACACGGCCGCCCTCGAGGCGGACCTTGCGACCGTGCAACGCCAGCTCGACGTCACCAGCGAACTGCAAAAAAGGCTCCCCCCGCAGTGATCATCTGCGTGGCGGCAGTACGGGTGTCACCAGTTCACCGGTACTGAGGTAAGTGTCGAGATTGCGGATCGCGAGTAGCGCCATCGCCCGCCGGGTCCGAGCTGTCGCGCTGCCGATGTGCGGGAACAGCACGACATTGTCGAGCGCAGCCAGCTCGGCAGGCACATTCGGTTCATCGACGAATACGTCCAGTCCCGCTCCGGCCAACCCACCGTCGACGAGCAATTCCACCAGGGCGTCCTGGTCCACAACGCTGCCGCGGGCGATGTTGATCAGATAACCCTCGGGACCCAGTGCCTCGAGGACGGCGCGGTCGACAAGCTTGCTCGTCCTGCGGTCGCCGGTCGTGGCGACGACCAGCACATCGACCGACTCCGCTAACTCCACGGGTGACTGCTCATACCGGTAGGGCGACGCGTCAATTCGGTGCCGGTTGTGATACCCGATGGCACAGTCGAATCCGAGCAGCCGGGTCGCGATCGCCGAACCGATACGGCCCAGACCCAGAATTCCGACCTGCAGGCCGCTGACGTCTCTGGCATAGGGAAACGGGCCGTCGCTGGCCCATTTGCCCGCCCGCGCATAGCGGTCGGCGGCGCCGAACTGACGCAGCGTCATCAGGATCAGGCCCAACGCTGTATCGGCGACGGTGTCGGACAGCACGTCCGGAGTGTTGCTGACACCGATCCCCCGGCTTTTCGCCGCCTCGAGATCAATCGCGTCGACGCCGGCCCCGTTGTTGACGATCGCTTCCAGGTTGGGTAGCGCCGCGATGGTCTCGGCGTCGACGCCGGGACCACCCGAGGTCACCACGACCCGAATCTGTGCCGCGTGTTCCTGGAGAAACTCGGCCCGGCGCGGACCGTCTGGGAGCTCGGGGATTTCGTAGCGCGCGCGGAGCTCGGCTTGGAAGGTCGGCTCCCAGCTGCCGATCCGCAGCACTTCGTTGGTCTTTTTCACCGTCACCTTGCCATCATCTCCCAACTCACCCGCAAACCACTTGCATTGCAAGCAATTCCGGCCATCGTCGAATCGAAGATTACCCTGGTTGCAAGCAACCCACAGGAGGTATCAGTGAGCGCCCACGAAGTACGGATGATCGTTCTGTCCACCGACGATCTGGATGAATCGATCCGGTTCTACCCCGAGACCCTGGGCATGCCGGTGAAATTTCGCGACGGAGCCCACTTCGCGGCCCTCGACGGTGGGTCGGTGACTGTAGCGCTGGCCACCGCAACCGACCATCCCATCCACGGCCAGGTTGTCGTCGGCATCAAGACCGCTGACGTCGACGCCGCGGCCAAGGCTGTGGAGGCAAGCGGTGGCGGTATCGTGCGGGGCCCGTACGACGACGCGCACGAACGGCGCGCCGTGGTGTATGACAACAAGGGCAACGGCTTGGTCTTCTACAGTCCGCTCGGCCGGTAGCGCCCGCGGCGAATCTGCCGCAAGAATCCTCCAAGAATCCATCAAGGATCCGCCAAGTGGCATGCGTGATCGTTATTCCTGCAAGCACAAGTCGAGGGCAGGGGTCATCATGCGATTGTTCTGCTTCCACCACGCCGGAGGCGGCGGGTTAGCATTCAACGCCTGGCGCAAGGCGCTGTCGCCGGCAATCGAGGTGGTTCCGGTCGAGATCCCCAACCGTGAACGGTTCGCCACGCTGCGCCACCTCGTCGATGAGGTCAACGCGCAACTGGGACCCCTTCTCGACGAACCGCACATGTTCTTCGGCCACAGCTTCGGCGCCCTGCTGGCATACCGGTTGGCGTGCGTGCGTGCCGCTGCGGGCTCGCGGTCCCCCCAGGCGGTGTTCCTCTCTGCATATGCCCCACCGCACCTCCCTCCGCCACTCCAAGCGGTGGAGAACCTCGACAACAGCCAATTCGGCACGCTGCTGTCCGATCTGGGCTTGATGCCTGCGGGACTGACGCGGTGGCCCAAATTGCATGAGCAGGCCGTCATTACCACTCGGCACGACTTGAAACTGATCATGACGGACGAAGAAGCCGGCGAAGGCGAGCTGTCCTGCCCGATCCACGTTTTCGGCGGTAGTGAGGACCCGATCGTCAGCGAATCCGACTTGCAGCAATGGCGTTCGCGCACGAAAGCCGACTTCTCGGTGCAGATGCTTCGCGGCGGCCACTTCTATCTGCGCGACAAGAAGCCCTTGTTCGAGACGCTTCGGCCCCTGATGTCGACGGTCTCGGCGGCCTGACGCCTTACGTCACAGCCGCTGCGCTGTGAGCCAGCCGTCGATTCTTTCGGCGACTGCTTGCCATCCCGGCTCGAGCATCATGTCGTGTGCCATGTTCGCACAGACCTCCACCT
Organism: Mycobacterium sp.; assembly: GCA_032162865.1. Taxonomy (GTDB): domain Bacteria; phylum Actinomycetota; class Actinomycetes; order Mycobacteriales; family Mycobacteriaceae; genus Mycobacterium. Next base: position 6,816 of record JAVROG010000074.1, read on the forward strand.
CGGCCCCGTATAACGCTGCGGTGCGGTAGATTTCGCGCTGCGTGACGATGGCGTCCTGCTCGGCGCCCAGCACCAGCATGGGGACGCGGCTGACCCGCTTGGTCCTGACCAGATCCAGGACGAGCATGTCGAGAAAAGCCCGATAGGACTCGTCCTGCAGTCGCGAGTGATACGACGACACCAGCGAGTCCGGCATTGATGTGGAGAAGAACAAGTCCCTCGCCAATTCCGGGGTGCCAACCAGCGGGCCGAGTCTGAGTTCGGCGTTGACTCTGACGAACTCCCGAGGGTATTGGCGCGCAATCTTGAGGGTCAGCCGTAGCACGCCGGTGGGCGGAATCGATGCGACGAGAATCGCGGCGGAAGTGGTGTGGTGTTCCAGGTAATGCTGAACAACGAAGCCGCCCATCGAATGCGCGACCAGAACCGGCGGAGTGGGCAGCTGCGCCGCCACCTCGGCAACGTCGTCGGCGTAATCCTCAATTCCTGCCCTGCGCAACCGCTTCCGTCCTGGACTGCCCCCGTGGCCGCGCAGGCTCAACGCGCCGGCGCGGTATCCCTTGGCCGCGAAGTAGTCGAGAAAATGCTCATCCCAGCACCACGCCGCATGCCAAGCACCGTGCACGAACAGCAGCGGGACCGGATGTTCCTCGGTGCAGCGCCCTTTGGCGATCACTTCAAGCATGAGTAATCCTCTCGGGCCTCTCGGGCCTCTCGGGGATCGCGGTGGGCACGGGCGCATCAAGAATTTATCAAGGATCCATACAGTCCCTATAGAGAGACTTTGGTTAGCGCAACACAAGCGTCCACCACCACAATTAGTAAAGGAGACAACAATGTTCACTCGCCGTTTCACCGCCTCCCTGGCCGGCACCACCCTGACCGCCGCCGCTCTTGGCCTCGCCGCACTCGGACTCGCCGGCACTGCCGGCGCGAGCTCCGTCGACGACGCGTTCATCGCTCAGATCAAGGCGGACGGGATCACGCCGCCGAGCACCGCACGGGCCATTAGCGAGGGGCACGCCGTCTGCAGCGCCCTCGACGCGGGGCAGTCGAGCAAGGAGGTCTACGCGGGTGTGGCTCAGCGCACTGGACTGAGTGCCAGCGGGGCCAAGACGTTCGCAGTTGACGCCGCACAGGCTTATTGCCCGCAGTACGTCACCTCGACCTGACACTCGGCGAGGGCCCGCCAGCCGTACTAACCGCATATCCGTCACATGCTCCTCTGCTCACGCCAGCAGGGGAGCATATGGCTTTTGGCCGCCTTTCCGCGACAGCGCTTGAGGCGTCACTCAGAGCCGGACAAATGTGAGCTGTCCAGCCCGGTCTCGAAATACTCACAACCCCTTAGCTTTAAGAAAGCTTTCGATGCTTTCTGCGACCACCCGCCACCCGGGCTCAAGCATCATGTCGTGACCCATGTTGGGAATGAAAGTTGCTTGAGCTCGGTAGGCGGACGCCGTTGCGTGTACCTCCTCACGCGTCAGGTTGGCATCCTGTTCACCATCGAGCACTAGCAGCGGAGTCACCACCCGTGCGGTTCTAATCCGGACGAACATCGAACCGGTCGCCGCGCGTCTGCTCCCCGATTCCACGCGCTGGGCACAGGACTCAACAATCGCTTGCGGAGTGCTGCTAGAAAAAAGGCTTCCCGCGCAAGGTGCGGCGTATTGACCATATCGGCGAAGGTGCCGATCGTCATCGACTGAATGACCCGGACGGGATGCCTGAGCGAGGCTCGCATCGCCACGACCGCTCTGCGCGTCTGCTGTGGCGGGTGCGGTGCCAACAGGACCGCTGCCGGCGTACGGCGCTCTTCCAAATATTTCTGCACGACCAGGGCGCCGAGGGAGTGCCCGACTAACACCGGCTCGGAGCCAAGCAAGGCGGCGACGCTGCGGATATCGCCGACGTAGTCGCGAAAGCGCGCTGCCCGCCGCGGCACGGTGCTGGCTCCATGCCCGTGCAGACTCACAGCGACGGCGCGAAAACCCCTGTCCGCGAAGAAATCCAGGAAGTGATCACCCCAACACCACGCCGCGTGCCATGCCCCATGTACAAAGAGCAGCGGAACAGCATGTGCTTGGGTAACCTCCCCCTTGTCGATCAATTCCAGCACGCACTCACCTTCAGCGTCGCTCATTCATCATGGTCTCGACCACAACGATTTTCGCGGCCATTGCAACAGCATTGTTCGCGCCACGTCAAGAGCCGGCACGAACCGCCGCCACCGGCATCTCGACGCTGCCTTTGCAGGGGCCGCTGAGGATGTCGGTGTGCCAGGTTCCGCGCAGTGACCCGTCGGACTGGGGCGTGTAGAACGCCCA
>JAVROG010000075.1:0-7840 GCA_032162865.1 Mycobacterium sp.
CCGCCGTCCAAGACGACGACGGCTTGTGGCTTTATCGCCTGAAATCCCGCGCCCAATCGGCGGAACTGGACTTGGAACTGTCTAGCGGGCGCGGCATCGCCGCTGAATTGGCCGCCCAGCTACGGGAATTCTCGGTCACTCAACCCGCTGACGCGACGTCGGGACCGACTGCGCCGCCGGAACCATCCGCCGCGTCGCAGCTGCTCGACAACCGTCGACGATGGCGGACCAAGTCAGATCGGCTAGGCGGTGTCCTGGGTGTGGTGCTTGCACTGCTCTGCTTCGGGTTCGGCGGTTACCAGGTCTACGGATATCACTACGGCACGCCGACCAAGGCGACCATCCTCAGCTGCGGTGGTGGCAGAGAAGACACCTGTCGGGGCACATGGACCCTCGACGGCGAGACGCACACGGGCCGAATCTGGGGAAATGTCGACCACGTGCCGGACGGTTCAACGGTGGATATCGGTGTCCACAACAGCTGGGCGTTTGCGCCGCGCTTCCCGAAACGGATATTCATCGGGGGCGCAGTTTGCGCGGCCATGGCCATCGTCCTGTTCATGCCCAAACGGCGGGGAAAACGCCCTTCCGGGCCAGCACGGCGGGGGCGGCACGCTGGCTAATAGCGGACGCGCATTAATCGCTCGCAGGACAGACAGCACTAAAACAAACCGAACGGGGTATGCATCCCGCAGCACGGTACGACGCGGCGCTGTCAGGAGGGAGCGAGGCATGTCCATGAATGTCACCCACAAGCTGATCGATTCGCACCTGGAATCGGGCGAGATGACGCCGGGCGAAGAGATCGCGATCCATATCGACCAGACCTTGACCCAAGATGCGACGGGCACGCTGGTGATGCAGGAGCTCGAAGCGCTGGAACTCGATCACGCGCGCACTGAGGTCAGCGTGCAGTACGTCGACCACAACCTGCTGCAGGGCGACGAGAAAAACGCCGAGGATCACGAATATCTGCGCACCGCCGCCCAACGTTTCGGCCTGTGGTTCTCCAAGGCGGGCAACGGCGTCTCGCATCCGACCCACATGCAGCGTTTCGGTATCCCCGGAAAGACCATGGTGGGATCCGATTCCCACACCCCGGCGGCCGGTTCGCTGGGCATGCTCGCGATCGGGGTCGGCGGTCTCGAGGTAGCGCTCGCCATCGCCGGGCGACCGCTGCACATTCGCATGCCTGAGGTGTGGGGCGTACGACTGGAAGGCGAACTGCCGCAGTGGTGCTCGGCCAAAGACGTGATTCTGGAAATGTTGCGCCGCCACGACGTTAAAGGTGGAGTGAACCGGATCATCGAGTACTACGGCCCCGGTTTGGCGTCGCTGACCGCCATGGACCGCCACGTGATCGCCAACATGGGTGCCGAACTCGGCGCCACGACGACCGTGTTTCCCAGCGACGACGCCGTTCGGGAATTCCTGCGAGCCGAAGGACGCGAGGACGACTGGGTGGAGTTGCTGGCCCACGAGGGGGCTGATTACGACGTCGAGGACACGATCGACTTGTCCGAGATCGAGCCGCTGATCGCCAAGCCGTCCTCGCCGGGCAACGTGGTTCCGGTGCGGGAAGTGGCCGGCGAGGAGATCGCGCAAGCGGTGATCGGTTCCAGCGCCAACCCCGGACTCCGCGATTTCGCGATCGCGGCGGCGATGGTGGCAGACCGGCAGACAGCCCCGCAGGTCAGCTTCGATATCAACCCGACGTCGCGCGAGATCCTGGCCGATCTAACGAAGATGGGCGCGACGCTGGATCTGATCATGGGTGGCGCGCGCATCCACCAGGCTGGGTGCATGGGCTGCATCGGCATGGGTCAAGCCCCGGCCACTGGTCGAAACTCGCTGCGCACCATGCCGCGCAACTTCCCCGGCCGATCCGGCACAAAGGAGGACGCGGTGTGGTTGTGCTCGCCGGAAACCGCCGCGGCATCGGCATTGACAGGGGTGATCACGGATCCGCGTGACTGGGCCCGCGATGTGAAGATGGAATACCCGAAACTCGATCTGCCCGAGCGCAACTCGGTCAACACAGAAATGCTGGTGCCTCCGCTCGACCCCGAAGCGGCAGAGCAGGTGGAACCGGTGAAGGGCCCCAACATCTCCAGCCTGCCGGAATTGTCACCATTGCCCGACGAGCTGGAAGCGCCGGTGCTGCTCAAGGTCGGCGACAACATCTCCACCGACGAAATATCGCCAGCCGGTGCACGGGCGCTGCCCCTTCGGTCCAACATCCCGAAGCTCGCCATGTTCAGCTTCACTCAGGTCGACGACTCCTACCCGGAGCGAGCGCAGGAGGCCGAGGCCAGCGGGCACATCATCGTGGCCGGCGAGAACTATGGTCAAGGCTCTTCACGAGAGCACGCCGCGATCGCGCCGCGTTACCTCGGTCTGCGGGTCGTCATCGCCAAGTCGTTCGCGCGCATCCACTGGCAAAACCTGGCCAACTACGGCATTTTGGCGCTCGAGTTCGAGGATCCAGATGACTACGAGTCGATCGATCAGGACGACACACTTCGCATCAAGAATCTGCATTCGATTGAAAAAGAAGACACCCTAGAGGTCGATAACGTCACCAAGGACTCATCTTTCACTGTGCGACACCGGCTTTCGCCAAGACAGGTCGAGGATGTATTAGCCGGCGGCATAATCCCCCGGCTTGCCGGAGAAGAGAAATGATGCCGAGTCCGCGTTAGGCAGTCACGGGCTGCTCAGGCGAGTGAGGTGATGCCTCGCCTGCGGACGTACGCCGCCCACGTCACGCCCACGCAGACCACATAGAACGCCAGAAACACCCAGAAGGCCGTGGTGGCCGATTTGGCGGGTCCGGCGTAGGAGGCGTGCAGAATGACGTTGATGCCGACGCCGCCCAGCGCGCCGATCGCGCCGGCGATGCCGATCAATGCGCCCGACATCGCCCGCTCCCAGCCCGCAGTGTCAGCCGAATTGCCCTTCAGTGCAAGCGATTTGGCAGCAAAGATGGACGGAATCATCTTGTAGACCGATCCGTTGCCCACACCTGAGATCAGGAACAGCAAGATGAAGCCGACCACGTAGGACAGCATGATCCCCGAACTGATCTCACCGGGGTGAACGTCGGCCCGGGTTCCGGCGGTGACCAGGATGCCCGTCGCCAGGGCCATCGCGACGAAGCACCACATGGTGATCTTGGCGCCACCGAGTCGGTCGGCAAGCCAACCACCGATCGGGCGGCTGAGTGACCCCAACAGCGGGCCCAGGAACGCGATCTGCGAGGCCCGCAGCGCGGCGGCGGCAGCAGTGGTGCCGGGGGTGGCGAGGTAGTTGATCTGCAGGACCTGTCCGAAGGCGAAGCTGTACCCGATGAACGACCCAAAGGTGCCGATGTAAAGAAACGAGATGAGCCAGGAGTCGGCGAATTTCAATACCGTCAGCATCGCGGCGCCGTTGGACTTCTGGTCGTCGAGGTTGTCCATGAACAGCGCCGCGCCAAGCGCGGCCACCCCGACGAGCACCAGGTAGCTGGCGCACACAATCTGCGGGGACCTGTTGCCCACGGTGGTGATCACTAGCAGTCCGACCAATTGGATGACCGGCACCCCGATGTTGCCGCCGCCGGCGTTCAGCCCCAATGCCCAGCCTTTGAGGCGCACCGGGAAGAAGGAATTGATGTTGGTCATTGACGAGGCGAAGTTGCCGCCACCGAACCCGGCGAAGGCAGCGACGACGACGCAGGTGGTGTAAGAAGTGCCGGGGTGAACCATGAACCACCACGTCAACGCCAGCGGGAGGAGCAACAGCAGCGCGCTGACGATGGTCCAGTTGCGTCCGCCGAACCGGGCCACCGCGGTGGTGTACGGCAGCCGCAGAATGCCACCCACCAAGGTAGGAACGGCAACCAGGTAGAACTTTCCTGCGGCGTCGATGTGGTAGATGTTCTGCGGCATGAACAGCACCATTACCGACCAGATAGACCAGACGGAGAAGCCGATGTGCTCGGCCACGATGGACCAGATCAGGTTGCGTCGGGCGATCTTGCTGCCGCCGTTCCGCCACGCATCAAGGTCTTCGGCATCCCATGCCGAGATGTGCCGAGCGCGCCGCTGCGCCGCGGGCGGCGCCGGGGTGAGTGTCGCGGGCTGAACGGTCATAACTGCCCTTTCTCCTTAGGTCGTTGGGGAAAGCGCGCCGTTGCGCTGCGGGTGAGCCGCTCCGTTGACGAGCAAGCGGATGGTTCCGGTCTCGTCGGCGCGCACGGGATAGGCACTGACACCCGCGCCGCCGTTGGCGACCTCGGCCCCGCTCTTCAGGTCATAGGTGAAGCTGTGCATCGGGCAGACGACGACGTCAGCGTCGGTCAGTCCGTCGGCCAACGGGCCTCCGCGGTGCGGGCATACCGCGTCCAACGCCCGCAACGATCCGTCGCGCAGCCGGAATATTGCGATCTGCCGGCCTTCGACTGCGTAGGCGCGGCCCTGCCCCACAGGGATGTCGTCGATGGGACCCAGCGTTATCTCGGTCATCGGACCGGCACCTGAGGCAGCGGGATCAGCGGCAGAGACGGCTGGAATTGCAATGCCGCAGCTGGCTTTTGACTCTCCCGCCACGGATCCCGGTATGAGTCAACCGATTTCTGCATCCGGACGTCAAGATCGGCACCGATACCCTCACTGTCCTCGACCACGATCGCCCGAATCCGATCGATGCCCAATCGAGGCACGAAGCTATAAGTGCGCTCGAGCCACTTAGCAGTCTCCCGGTAGTACTGCAAAAACCGGCCGGTCAGCGTAATTACCTCGTCGGGGGTGTCGACAGTTGCCAGCAGATCGCCTTTGCGCACATGTGCGCCCGCCGCGCCACCGACGTAGATTTGCCATTGTCCACCTTCGATGGCGACCACACCGAGGTCCTTGCACAACGCCTCCGCGCAGTTACGCGGGCACCCGGTGACGGCCAGTTTCATTTTCGCGGGGCTGGCAAGACCCTGGTACCGATCCTCGATCGCGATGCCCAAAGCCGTTGAATCACCGAGCCCGTAGCGACAGAAGTCACTCCCGACGCACGTTTTCACCGTGCGGAAGCTCTTGCCGTAGGCATACCCGGACGGCATCCCGAGGTCGGCCCACACCGACGGTAGATCTTCTTTCCGCACCCCGAGGAGATCGATGCGTTGGCCGCCGGTGATCTTGATCATCGGGATCTCATACCTGTCGGCGACCTCTGCGATCTTGCGCAACTGATCGGAGTTGGTTACTCCGCCCTTGATCTGCGGCACCACCGAGAACGTTCCGTCTCGCTGGATGTTGGCGTGCACTCGATCATTGATGAACCGGCCGTCGCGTTCGTCGACGAACTCGTCGCCCCACATCATCTCCAACAGAGAGGACAGCGCCATCTTCGAGTTCGCGTCTTCGCGCCCGTCGGCGGCCAGCGCGGCGAACACCGAAGACACCGAATGCAGCTCGAGCTCGCGGATCAACCGCATCAATTCGGGCTTCTCATAGGGAACGCCGGGCACATACCAATTCGCTTGCGGGTCTTCCACTAACGCTGCCCCGGATTCGGCGGCGGCCCAGTCCACAATCTGGCCCACCAGCTCTTTGCAGGACCCGCAGCCCTTACCGGCACGGGTTTCTGCCATTACGCCGGCGACCGAGGTCTGGCCACCCTGGACGCAGCCGACGATCGCGGCCTTACTGACTCCGTTGCAGTTACAGACCTGCGCGTCGGCGGCCAACTCGGCGACGCCGGTGGCCACCTCCGGTGTGCCGATGTCGAACATGAGTGACACGCGTTCCGGCGGCAGCGGGAGCCCACGATCGAAGGCCTGCATCAAGAAAGCGACCTTGCTGACGTCGCCGACGAGTGTGGCACCGATTAGTTTGTCATCGCGAACCACCACGGTCTTGTACACACCGTGCCTAGGCTCCGAATACTGCACAAATTCGTCATCGTCGCGTTCCGGACATTTCAATCCCATCGCCGCTACGTCCACACCGGCGACCTTCAACTTGGTGGCTGTACGTGAACCATGATATGCAGCAAGGGGATTGGTGCCGGTAAGATGCTCGGCGAGGACGGTGCACTGTTCCCACAGCGGAGCAACAAGGCCATAGACCTGTCCACGGTGTTGCGCGCACTCACCGACCACGTAGATGTCGTCGTCGTCAACCGACCGCATTTGGTCGTCGACAACGATGGCACGCTCCACGGTCAGGCCGGCACGCTGCGCCAACCCGACATTAGGTCGAATGCCGGCGGCTAATACCAGCATGTCGCAGGGCAATTGCGTTCCGTCGGCGAACTCGACCGCTGACGGAAAACCACCTTCGGTAACCATCCGGGTAGTCCTCTTGCCGGTGTGCACCTCGATGCCCAGAGCTTCCACCAACCGCCGTAGTATCGTGCCGGCCTGGTCGTCGAGTTGAGCGTTCATCAAGGAGGGCCCGCCCTGCACGACACCTACCTGCAGACCCCGATTCTGTAGTCCGCGTGCAGCTTCGAGGCCCAGCAGTCCGCCACCGACAACAGCAGCTCTGCTTTTACCCTTAGCGAATTCGATCATGGCCGCGCAATCATCGAGGCTGCGGAACCCGAACACCCCTGGGGCCAACGTCGTGTTGCTTTGCCAGATGCCGTCGACCGGCGGGAAGAACGACCTGCTACCGGTGGCCAAGATCAACTTGTCGTAGCGCATCGTCGTGCCGTCGTCGGCGTGCACCCGGTGCGCGAAGGGATCGACCCGCACCACCCGCACCCCCGCACGCAGGTCGATATTGTTCTCGGCGTACCAATCGAGCGGGTTGAGGTAGATCTCCCCGGCGTCGTCTTCCCCGGCCAGGACGTGGGACAGCAAGATTCGGTTGTAGTTGCCGTACGGTTCGTCGCCGAAGACGGTGATCTCGAAGCGCTCGGTGCCGCCGCGGGCCAGGATCTCCTCTATTGCGCGTGCACCCGCCATGCCGTTGCCGACCACCACCAGCCTGCCAAGGGTGCTCGCTGTGTGGCTACTCGTCACAGGCTCAACCAGTGCAGTCATGAGACCTCCTCAGCACCACTAGATTTCAACGAGGCCGATGTCGACGAAGACCGTGCCGCTCAGTCCGTCGGGCGCGGCGATGAACACCTCGAGGACGGTGTCGCCGAGCAGGTCCTCAACCACCCGCAGGGGTACATGCACAGCGTCTTTGGCCCCGATGGGGAAGTAACGCATCGGGGCACCGTCGCGCATCACGACGACGGTGACAAGCTCGGCCGTGCTGTTTCCGCCGCGGAAATAGACAGGCTGCGTGATCGACCCCGCTGGAACCACATAGCGCAAGGACGCGTCTAATAGCGACGGCGATTCGTAGCCCTTTCCGTCAAAGGTGAATGCTCCCTGCAGAAATCGAGGCGTGCTGTCATCACCCATACGTCAGTTCTCCTCCCGTGAAATCGGTGACGCGACCGCATCGTCGCGGGTTTCGGCGCGGGTCACGGCGACCGCACAGACTTTGAACGACGGCATGCGCGAATGTGGGTCAAGCTCCGGGTTGGTAAGCCGGTTGATGCAGGCCGATTCACCCCAGTGGAACGGGGCGAATACGGTATCCGGCCGGATACCGTTGACGGTGCGCGCGGTCATCACGACCTCGCCCCGGCGCGTCCGCAGCCGTACCTTGTCGCCGCCTCGGGCACCCAGTCGTCGGGCAAGCGTGGGGTGTATTTCGACCACCGGCTCGGGGTCGGCGTGGGCAAGCTGGGCGACCCGCCTCGTCTGCGTTCCGGACTGGTACTGGCCCATCAGGCGACCCGTCGTGAGGTAGTAGGGGAATTCGTCATCAGGTAGTTCCGCTGGCGAGCGATGCTCGACGGC